>NZ_JBANBK010000054.1:0-60487 GCF_053572325.1 Bradyrhizobium sp. UFLA05-112
CTTCAGTCCTGCCAACTAGACAGACTGAATCACTGGTATCTCTGAGTCGCAACCGCGGCCTTTTTCAACGGAATCGGCCCCCCAACTCACCCATTGGCCCGAGGCCGAACGGCGCTTAACCCGTTGTGATGTCAGCTGTCGGCGGCAAACCGGATGCCGGCGTGTGCTTGCCGCGACCGCCGCTTGTGATCCAAACTCGACCATTTGAAAGCGTCGCCACCCTAGACAGGGTGCATCGACTGGAGGATCATACGCTGGGCGAACTGGGCGCAATCGACGAAGCTTTCTAGGAGAAGGAATTCAAGATGTGGCAGTTTCGGCTACGTAATCACATATTGGCGACAACGAGCGTGCTCTTCGTGCTGCTCTTCAGTCTTGCAGCCGCGGACGCGAGGGGCCCCGGTCTGCCCAACGTCGTGGTTCTTGCGACCGGTGGCACGATCGCCGGCACCGGTGCGAGCAGCACCACCGTGGTCGGTTACACCGCCGCAACGGTGGGCATAGAGACCCTTTTGAACGCCGTTCCGGAATTGAAAACGGTGGCGAACGTCAAGGGCGAGCAGGTTTTCCAGATCGCCAGCGAGAACATGAACAATGACTACTGGCTCAAGCTTGCAAAGCGCGTCAACGCCCTCCTCGCGCAGGACGACGTGGATGGAATTGTAATCACGCACGGCACTGATACGATCGAAGAAACCAGCTATTTTCTGGACCTTGTCGTCAAGAGCAAGAAGCCTGTCGTCATCGTCGGCGCGATGCGGCCGTCTACAGCGATCAGCGCGGACGGGCCGATCAACCTCTACAACGCGGTGATCCTGGCTGGCAGCGACGAGGCAGTCGGCAAGGGCGTGCTCGTTGCTCTCAACGATCAGATCAACGCGGCTCGCGAGGTAACCAAGAGCAACACCTCGACGGCAGACACATTCCGCACCCCCGAACTCGGCTTTCTCGGCTATATGCAAGGAAACAAACCGTACTTCTATCGTCAATCGACACGTCGGCACACGGTGGATTCCGAGTTTGACGTTTCGGGTCTCGATGTCCTGCCGCAAGTCGATATCGTCTACGGCTACGCCAACATGAACCGGGTCGCGGTCGACGCCTTCGTCGCAGCCGGAGCTAAGGGGATCGTGCATGCCGGAGTGGGTGACGGCAGTCTTGCCCGGCCCGCGGTTGAGCCGGCCCTCGACGAAGCTCGCAAGAAGGGTGTCGTGATCGTCCGCAGCAGCCGTGTGGGGAACGGCATCGTCGCGCGCAATGGAGAAGCCAAGGATGACGAGCATGACTTCGTTGTCTCAGATACGCTGAACCCTCAGAAGGCGCGTATCTTGCTGATGCTGGCGCTGACCAAGACGACCGACACCAAGGAGATCCAACGGATGTTCTACACTTATTAGACCGCCCGAAGCGCGGTTACGGCCGTCGCAGATGTGTGCAGTGAGATCATATCGATGAACTCGTGATCTCCGGCGATGCTACGCGTTACTCACATCGTCTCCTGCTGCGCCGACCGGCGCAGCAGTATCGGGTGATCGAATAGCGTTTTGGTCTGCCGCCTTGTGCGATTCTGGTTATGGCCCATCCGCGAAGTGGCGCGGCTCGTCGAGGTTCGGACACGGCGCAATAGCGGACCATATTTGTTCAAGCGAGTTCTTCGCATTTGCCTCCTGAGTGGGCCAGCGCCAATTAGGTGGTCGCAGGGTGGGCAACAACAAACCGCGCGTTTCACGTCATCGTTCCCGGCATGAAGCAGCGAACACTCACACCCATCGGGCCGTACAGCGGCCAGACCAGCGCCACGCTAGCCCTGTTCGGCTCGTCGATGACGGCGTCGTCGGGCACGTAAACCCACTCGGTTTCGACATTGGTGGCGCCGACCATCGCGCGCCGAAAGCCCACGGACGTCGTCGGCACGCGGACGCGGTAACGGTTGCCGCTAATCTCCCAGTCTACCTCGGACAAATGCATTGCTTCGCTACCATCGCAGCATAGATCTCCCTTTCCGTCACGAAGCTTCTCGAACCACTTCGACAGATCGGCCCGATTGTGATCGTGCGCGAGCGCGGCGCCGGCCCATACGATCAGCGCGAGGGCGAATAGATTAGAGAGCATCGACGTTAATCCAAATCGTCAGACAACCAATCGGCCCAAATGAGGATCTGTTGCCGGATCAGCTCAAGGGCACCGCACTGCAATGATTCTCGAACATCACTCGGAGGCGCATAACCTCTGAAATAGGATTTGTTTTCTTTGCGAACTCTTGTCTCGCCAGTCCAACAGTCGCTGGGGGACACTCCGCTGAAGCCTGAGCCATCTTCGGCAACTATGGGCGATAGCGTTTGACAGTGAGACCAACAGTGGTCAGTGCCGGCACCTCGGCCGTCGCATGAGGTACTGTCAAGCGCGGTGTCAAGATCGCGATTTGAGTTGGAGAAGCAGGCATGCCAGCCAAGGTCAGCGTGGGAACGGCTGGCCGTTCCTCAACATTCGCCGACCCCATCACCCCAACCTGGTGCTGCGAAATCGGAAACCCCATCATTTCAAACGTTGGCAGCTCTGCGGCCGATGCCCCGGCAGTTGTGACAATGGTAACAATGCCTGCGATTAGCCCAAAACGTGTCATGCTAAATTCTCCCCTAGAGAAATTGATACCCACTACATTTCTGTTGATGAAGTGGAGCCCTAGTTCGCCGTCGTGGGCGGGTCGGGGACAGGGAATTGTTCTTCGTTTGTTGTATTTTTGAATACCAGAGGGAAGGCGCAAAGGCTGCCTACGATGGTGGTGCATCGCCTCTGGATAAAGAAATCGCAAACTTCCGCATTGAACTTAGCGCCGTTGGCTGCGGCCTAATACCAACCTCTTCACACCGCAAGCTCGCGATGAAAGCGCACTGCCGATGAGAAACACGAATGCAATCGAAGATCGAATTGCCCTCTTGTTAGCAGCTTTCTGTTTCAGCAAGATTTCGTTCTTCAATCAAAGAGAGAGGTCTCGCGGCAAAAAAATCCAACCACAACGCGAAATGATTTATCTGGAGGTGCAATCACCGTTGGGTGCAATCCGCTTCCGCACCAGAGACGCGTTGGACGGCGTCGTTCGCGGAGATAAAGGCGATTCGCGCATCGTCACGACCAAAACGATCCGATGCGAGAACATCGGCGGCCTGCAACGATTGGTGACAACGGCCGCGTCCAACCTATCCGTTCGCGCACAACCAAGACCCGAACCTGACGACGGGTGCGTCCAATGACCGCGCCACTTGAACCCTGGTGTCCGCATCGCAGACCTAACAGCAGCCGGGAATTTTAGGAGCCGCCCAGCTCGTCTGGAGTCGGCGCAACATGTGAAGTTGTTCACATCAGAAACCCGGGCGATTTGAACTAAGTCATTTCGGAAGTCGTGGCGCAGATCTCTTTTTAAGGAGATTGCAGTGACGAAGATATTCTTGATGACCACTATCAGGGCTTTGATCGCGCTGCTGGTTTGGCACTGCGCGGCGCACGCGCATGATCATAGCCGCCCCGAACTCAACGGCTGGTTCGAGAGCCTCAAGAGTACCAAGGGGCCATGCTGTTCCGACGCCGACGGCACGGCGCTATCCGACGCCGATTGGGACGTGAAGGACGGTCACTACCGCGTGCGCATCAGGAGCCAATGGTGGGACGTGCCGGAAGAGGCCGTGATCAAGGAGCCGAACCGCGCAGGTCACACGATGGTCTGGCCCATCTACTATTGGGCGCTCGGCAACCTGCTGCGGATCGACATCCGTTGCTTCATCCCCGGGGCCATGATGTGACCGACACAGCGCTTTCGAACAAAAGCCCGTCCCGCACTCGGTAGAGCGCGAAGATGGTGGCTTGATTTGGTGGTGAGGCTCGCGCCTGGGGACATCAGCCCCCGACCTATTCAACCTCGATCAATCGCTGCTTGGTGACCCGCAAATTGCGCACGTAATAGCCTTGCCTCTGAACGGCCGACTTGATCTCGTCGCTGATTTTGAGAACCCTTCTTCTGCTCTTGCGCCATTTATTTGGCGAGCACAGTACAGGTATCGCAGAACCGGTGCTTAGAACGAGCAAGTCGCGCTTATCGTTGCGATAGACATCAAACACTTTTCGCCCCCGTTGATCATATTGAAATAGACATGAAATGTGTTTCGGTCTTCTACATCGACCAGCTTACTATCTCGAATGGCTCTGCGGGTTGTAAATGTGCAACGCCCGCCATTTACTGCTCACCACGTTCCGGGTTGGGAACGAACTGATACAGATTGGGCGGATTACCTTGGGGATGCCCTTCAGATGCAAGAAGATGACACCTGCAAACGAATTCTTGGACCGATTTGGGAGCGGCCCATTCTAAAGCGAGATGCGCAGGGCATCCACGGAACGCTTCACTGCGAATATGAAGACAGGCGACATCATCTGCCGGCAACGAAGCGGGAAGTAGACTGGAACGAGAGCGCGATCAATTCTGCGCAGCGGCGGTTGTTTGCTAGCAAGCGCTGACGTCCCGGAAGCTTCCTCTTCAGCAGCGAGGCCGCGAGATAGCTGCCGAGGTAGTCCCCGGAGGTACCAGGTTGCCGGCTCCCACCGCGCCGCAAGCTGCTTGATCTGCTCGAAACCAAGGATCGACTGCGACACTTTGCCATTTCGGATCATGATCGCCACATCGAGATCTTTGGGCAGCAACGCCGTCCCTCTCGGGACCGCAGAGCGCAGTCTCATCACTCCGTGGTTGGCCAAGACAACAATCTCTTAGGGGTCTAAGACTGCGGGCATTGTCCGTCCCCGTGCTGGCCGCAAGCCAGCAACCAGCTGCTGATGATTTTCCACTTGTCTCGCCCCCTCGCTTGGAATTTCAGGAGCGGAGAGCGCTTGTCCTCTAGTTCGCAAAAGAACCTCAACGTATCGCGGGCGGTGGCTGCCCCGCGATCGATGGAGTGAGTCTGAAGCCAACGCCGCCATTCGCGGGTAATCAGCAGTTTGCGTTGGGTTTGGTAAGTCGACGCGCGTCTTCGTCCCATGAGGCAGCCCCCCGAAGGTCTTCGGTTAGTCGCGCTGGCTTTGTTAGAGATCTGTATTCGAGAGCGTTGGACAAGCATCCAGACGGTACCGGGCATCCGCCGCGCCGATGGCACCATCGAACCCGCGATATGAAGGAGAGACCTTAAGGCTTTCTAAATCGGGATATGACGCTGGTCTGACGTGTTTTCGTTTGATTGCTTCATGGCAGGCGCCGAGGGACCACAACAGCTTGTCGGAATTCGAAGAACTGCATACGACGCCCTAGGCTCGCCGCATCAGCTTGAGCGAAGCAGCAAGGCGCAGGCTGCGCTTGCCTGCGAGCGCGACGCCTTCGAGCTCGCCGCTGTCCGCCGTGCAGCTCCCGGAGAAGCCGATCCCGACTTCATAGCCGCCGAACACCGCGTTCTCGCCCTTCGCCGGCGTATGTTCCTGGTTGAGCATCTCGCCCTTCCAGCGGCCGTCCACCGAGGCGTACGAACCGAGGTAGTAGAAGAAGGCATCGCCGCCGAGGATGCGGCCGTCCATCAGCAGCATGCCCCCCGAGAGGCCGGCGTCGATGCCGTCGAGCGCGAAGATGGATCGCGTAGAGCCCGTTCGCGATACCGCCTGCTCCGACAATGCCCCGTGGTGGCAACGCATCGTCATCGAGCCGCGTAAGCTCGGCCCAGAACATCGCGCCCGGTACCGGAGCGGCCTCTCCTTCGAAGCGGATGCCATTGCTGTTGGTCCGGCCGCGCACGCTGATGGCGGCACGTCAGTGCCCATCAGCGGCCTGTAGTAGGGATCGTTGTTATGACGCTCGGTGATCACCTCTCCGATGATTTCACCGCCACGCTCCTCATAGGTGCTGAGATGCGCAAAGGCGGAATTGCCGCCCAGCAGCTTGCCGTTGTGCATGCACATGATGCTGCGGCCGAACGCATCGTTGACGCCGTATTCAACTTTGTAGAGCCAGTTCAGCAACGAAGGAAATGCCGGAAAGCCATTTCAAGTAACAGGCTACCTAGCACCGCCGCCCTGCCGAGACCATCCGGTTTATCGTCACGGGGCGAAATCGATTGCCGCAGCTCTCGTTGACGTCTGCTCAGTGGCGCTCAGCGGGCTGGATTTGCTCAGGTTGAGTTCTTCGCCTGCTTACCCAGAGCCGACTTCGATCCCTCACCGCTCGCCGGACACCCGCAAATAACCGTCGGATAAATCAGTCGGTCGGCGCGTTCGCGACCGGTCGCCGCGCGACGAGAATATTGGCAATACACTTTCCCACCTGCAACCAAGCCAAGCGGGCGACGTGAGCTGGAATCCGACCTAGGGCACGTTAACTGCTGGCATGGATGCGGTCGGGCGCGGCACGAAATCTGCTTGATGCTGGCCTCGTGTGGCCAACATGATCGAAAACGCTACAAAGAGAATGAGAAGCCCTCGCATCATTCATCCTCAAATTAGGGCATAGCCGACATAACGGCGAGTGCTGCCTCGCCGTTTCCCGGACCGCCCGACGCAAAATAGAGCGCAGCAAGCGCGATTAGCCCGAGGATGGCATAGCCAGCAGTGATCCATCTGTCGTAGTCTCGTGTCGCCTGAACCGATGGCGCGGTATGAATATAGTCCACGGTTGCCATGACCTGACTCCTTCGAGTTTGGCGCGATGGACGCGCTGAGATGACGGCAAATGCCCCACTTGTAAAATGCATCAGGCGTTACTGGTTGGATCGACTCTCTTCGCGCAAGGTGGCATGCTGTTCCATGCCGCCTGACCTGGTTATGACCTGGTGGACACCAATCACGGTCGCGCCAACCAAGAACAAGCTGGCATAGAAGGCCAGCACGGCTTTCGCCCAACGCTTGTGAGTGGTCCTGTCTTCGTGAGTGTTCGCGGCTGGTTCGTTCAGCAAAAAGCCATTGGTAACATGTGCGGAATCCTCACTGAAATAATCCATAGGAAAGCTCCTTGGAATTTGTTCGGTCAGTCTATTTCCACGACGCATTGCTCCCAATTTCCGGACTCGGAAAAGCAATTCACCCGCAGGACTCCTGCTTCGCGCAAATTTCCGTCCTCAGCTTAGCGCCGGCCCCGGACGCACTATGTGAAGCTGTTCACTGTGGGGCATGCAAATCCTTCAAAGGGCACGCAAGGCTTGTAGCTCGCGGTCCGCAGGTTGGCCCCCTGCCGACTAACACGAAAGCCGCTCGAGTGTCGGGCCCTTTGGGATAGACACGACATCAGTCCGCGCCCTCCAAAGACCGCCGCTTATGACTCTTATCGGAAGTCCGTAGGCACAATCTGACCGTCCGCCGTTGGCAGGTATCGCAGCCAATCGCCGGGTCGCATGCCTCGCGGATCAATACCGCGGTGTGAGGCCACATAGTCGATCTCGCCGCGAGTGATGCCGATATCCACGAGCTCCCTGTCACTTAAATCAGACAAAGTGCGGCTCTTTTCCTTTCAGGGCGTAAGTCGTGTTGCGGCTGCCTCGAGCGAGTCGGCTCCATCAGGCCGCACGAACAGAAAATGAGACGCCACCCAAATTTGTGTGTCAGCACGGCCATCTTGGCCGATGAGGATGAGTCCTGCTCCGCCATTGGCTACTGTTAGAATGACAGGCTCGCCCTTCCATGTCTTGATTGGCTCCATTCCGATGATGAGAAATTCACCAATCGGTTGATCAAAATATTGAAGTCGCAATTGTGGCGCGACCTCTGCTGCCGCGAGTCCGAAACCCAGCAGTTGAGCGCGGGCATAAATTTCGGCGAGCGGTACAGTACCGGTTCGAAAGCCGAGATCGGCCGCCGATACTGCAAAGAGGTTCACATTTCTTGTAGTGGTACTAAGAGCAAAAGCTGGTCGAGCGAGAATATCCCCGGCCGCGTCTCCGATCCCACAACCGGCTGCATGCAACGCGTTAGTGAGGGCTAAGGGATCCGCGAAGGTGCCTACTTTGATTGTCTTCCACACCGAAGCTTCGGCGGCAGATCTGATTGGACTTCTTGGGGTACTCGTTAATGGAGTTCTCTCGGACCTCAGTCGGCTCGACAGGACGTCCCGCGCAGTGCATTGCGCGCGAGCTTCGCTTGCGAACAAAGCTATCCACGCGGTGAAGAACATCGCAACAATGAGGGTGCTACGGCGCCATCCTATCGAACAATGCGCCAGGGCATATTTGCACGGCGTGTTCGGCTTCATGGCAATCTAACCTCTCGAAAGGCCAAATTGAAAACAAACTTGCGGTCACGCTGCGGCCACACGGCCTCACCAGATGTGAGCCGCTCACATCCGCATAAATCTTTCTCGTGTCGATACGTCACTCACTGGCTCTTAGCGAACCCGCACAACAACAGTTGTGACTAGAAAGAGACCCGCCTCCGAGTCATTGGGAAGAACGGAGGGTAGTGCGTCAAAGCAACCATGCCCAACGTACTTTGAAATGTGTCCGAGGGCGGGGCAATAGCACTCAAGCATTCCAATTTCAGTATTCCGATCTTCAAATCAACGGCCGGCAGTCCGCAACCCCACTGACCGTTCACGTCGGATCCCCAAGGGGGATCTAGCGCAGCTCTACTCTAGCATCATTGAAACCACTGAGCCAGAGGCCGGGAAAAAGTGGTAATGAGGTCCGGCACGTGCTACAAAAGATGTAAATTCGATCGAGAGATAGAGCCATCACGACCGACTCCTCCCAAGGGAGATTTTGGCATCACGACTTTCGCAATCACTGCAGCCGTAATTTGCTCGCCACCACGTGAACCAGCTCACATCGACATCCATCACAGGTGAATGAGACTAGCAGGTCAATGGTTCAATTTCTTGGACTCATGCGCACGACCTAAAAGCAAGTCAGTGCGTGAACTGCAAATCACGGATACCGACAGTATTTTGTCACAGCATTTGATCCCGACGTCTTATCAAGGCTGGAGATCCCCATGTCCACGGACGCAGCCGAATTCGCATCGCATCGATTCTCAACACGCGAGCTTCCGGAGCGGATGAGAGTCGCTTTATGGCGAGAGAACTTTGGGCGAGGCATAGTCCACGTCGATATCGAGCCTCTGTCGGACGTTCCGTTTCAGGCCGATGCAACGTTGCAAGCGGTCCGAGGGTTGCGCAGGCTCGCACTGAAGGGCTCCCCCATGCAATTCAAGCGCTTGCGAGCGAGCATGGCTGATGGTGACGACTCGATCGGAATCATCGTCTGCTCTCCTGGCAGAAGCCTGCTGTCGCAGCGCTACCGGGAAATTGAGCTTCGCACCGGCGGCGCAGTCGCAATTCTGCATTCGGAGCCCGCCACCGTCACCTATGTCGACGGATTGCTATTCGGTCTGGCCGTGCCCCGCGAAGCGCTTGCAGAGCGTGTGCCGAATGTCGAAAGCCTCGCGATGCGACCGATCCCTCATCGAACTGAAGCGCTCCGACTCCTCATGGCTTATCTACAGTCGGCATTCAAGGACGGGGCTCTGGCCACCCCCGGGCTGCGTGATGCGGTCCTGGCTCACATCCATGACCTCGTTGCGCTCGCGATCAGCGAGTGCACTCCCTTAGGCGAGAGCACTGTGAGCGGGGTCGTGGCCGCGCGCCACAGCGCCATCCTCGACCACATCGCTGCACACTTTCAGGAGCCAGAGCTTAGCGTCGAGACGGTAGCCCACAGCCAAGGCATCTCACCTCGGTATCTGCAGCGCCTGATCGCGCTATCAGGATCATCGTTTACCGGGTACGTGAACGAGTTACGTCTCCAACGGGCGCTCAAGCTGCTGACCGAGTCCCAGGCATGCATGCAGCGAATTTCCGACATCGCGTTAGAGGTCGGCTTTTCGGATGTTTCGCATTTCAATCGATTGTTCAGGGCGCGCTTCGGCGATTCGCCCCGTGGCGTGCGTTGCGCCGGAAGCTGTGCCAGATGACCTCGACCCCCGCGAGTGCCGCTCCGATGATGCCATCATGCCCCTGATTTGCCCGACGCGTCAACGTATTTCGTTAAATCCGCAACCCATCGCACCGTCCCATGCGGCTACTTTGCATGGGGTTGTTTTCGATTTTTTTGTGTTGGGTCCGGGAAGGCGTTCTAGTGCCGCTTGAAATACTGCACCTCGCGCTCGTGCTTCTCGGCCGCCGCGCGGCTCTTGAACGTTCCGAGGTTGCGGCGCTTGCCGGTCTTCGGGTTCACCTTGCGCGAATAAAGACGATATTCGCCGGACGCCAGTTTGCGGATCATGTCGCGACTCCTGTTCGTTTCGGTCTCAACGACCGGGACGCGAACCGGGTTCCTTCACAGCTTGTCTGGCGAGAACTACTGATTTCCGGAGCGGTTCAGAAGCAAAGCGTGGTGACGAGCTGGCCTTGCTTGTTCTTGATCGCATACGGACAGCGGATACGTTCCAGCGCCTTCTTGGCGTCTTCATCGCCCAGCGCTGCCGCACGCTCATAATAGGCCTTCGCAGCAGTCGCATCCTTCGGACCGCCGCGGCCTTCCTGCGCGAACGCGCCCATCCGCTCGAGCGCGCCCGGGTGGTTTTGCGCGGCCGCCTTCTCGAACAGTGCGCGCGCTGCGACGTCGTCCTTTTGACCGCCATCACCGCTCGCGAGCATCAGGCCGAGCTGATATTGCGCCTCCGCGTTGGTCTCGGCGGCCTTGCCGAGCAGCTCGCGCGCCCGCGCCGGGTCGGCCGGAGCTGCCCCGGGCGAACCGCCAAGCGCGGCAAGATTGCTGACGCCGCGGGGATTGCCGGCCTGGGCCGCCTTCTCGAACAGCTTTCGCGCCTGCGCCTCGTCTTTGGCGACGCCTGCGCCGGTGCCGTAGAGCACGCCGAGCTCGACCATCGCCGCACTCGAGCCCTTGTCGGCCGCCTTGCGCCAGGTTGCCATCGCTTCCGCCATCTGCCGATTGGCGGCGTAGGCGCGCCCGAGCTCGTACATCGCGCGGCGCGAGCCGCCTGCCGCCGTCCTGCAGAACTTGATCGCGGTCGCGATGTCGGCGGCTGCAAGCTCGGTTACTCCCTTCACGTCGGCCGGTTTGTCGGGATCGCTGGGATCGGCCGCCAGCCGATCGCACAGCACGAGATCGGCCGACTGCGCATATGCAGCAAGCGGTGTCGCGAAGGTCAGGAGAATGGCGCAGAGAGCTTTCCGCATGGCCGGCAGGTTGCGTCCGGGCATTGGCGAATTCAAGGCTCGAGGCCCGACTCTCGCAACACAGGCGCAACCTCGGGCGAAGCCAGGTAGCGCAACAGCCGATCGGCTGCCTCGGCATTCGTCGCCGTCGTCGTGCGGCCAGCCGAGAACAGCGCCGGCGTCTGCAAGTCCTGCGGGATCGGTCCGACCACTTCGATGCCTGCGACCTGCTTCAACTCGCTGATCTGCTGCACGGCGAGATCGGCCTCGCCGCTGACCAGCCGCTCAGCGGTAAAGCCCTGCTGCACGATGGTCGCCTTGGCGTTGATCTCGCTTGCAATGCGCATCCGAATGATCAGCTCGGCAAAGTAGATCCCGCTCGCGCCTAGCCGCGAGTAGGCGACGGAGCGCGCCGCAAGCAGCGTCTTGCGCAGCGCGCCTTCGCTCGCGATGTCCGGATGAGCCTGCCCCGCTGCCACGGCGATGCCGACATAGGAGCGCGCGAGGTCGGCGGCGCTTTGCGCCACCACGCGGCCCTCGGCGATGACCTCGTCGAGGCCTTCGCGCGTCAGGATCACGAGATCGGCGGCCTCGCCGTCCCGTAAGCGCTTGAGCAATGCCTGCGTCGGCGCGAAGTCGGCGTCGATGTGGACACCCGTCGCGGCTTCGTAGGCGGCGGACAGGTTGCGCATCGCCCCCATCAGGCCGAGCGTCGAGAGCATGCGAACGGTATTTTCCATGGTTCTCCAAAACATCCAATCAGGCGCGATGCATCAGCTTCAGCGCCGCGGTCAACCGCAGGCTGCGTTTGCCGGCGAGCGCGGTCGCTTCCAGCACCGCCTGCTCGTCGTCATAGGTGCCGGAGAAGCCGATGCCGACCTCACGGCCGCCGAACACGGGATTTTCATCGCGGACCGGCGTATGCTCCTGGTTCAGGATCTGGCCCTTCCAGCGGCCATTCGCCGCCGTGTAGCTGCCGAGATAGTAGAACGAGGCATCGCCGCCGAGAATGCGCCCGCGGTTGAGCAGCATGACGCCGGTGAGGCCCCCTTCGATGCCATCCAGCATCCGAAGATGGATCGAGTAGAGACCGTTGGCGATGCCGCCCTCCCCGACGCCGCCAGCGATCGGCACCCCGTCCTCCCTGATCGGCATCATCACCGACTGGAATGGCACTCCCGGCAATTCCTTCAGCTCGCCCTTGAAATGATAGAGATCGCCGTCCGGCCAGCCCTTCGCGATCAGGGTCGCATCATCAGTGCCGGCCATCGCGCGATAGTTCGGATCGGGATTGTGGCGCACGGTCTTGATGACGATGGCGACCTCCTCGCCCGCCTTCTCGTAAGTGCCGATATGGGCAAAGGCCGAGTTGCCGCCCAGCATCCTGCCGTCGCCGACATGCATGACGCTGCGGCCAACAGCTTCGCCGAGCTGAAACCGTACCTTGTAGAAACCTTCCAACACCAGCCGTGTCCCCGGCCTGCGCGCATCCGAGGCGGAGTGTACCCCGCTTTCGTCCGCGGGGGACAAGTTTCGTTACCCCAGCCGCAGTGCGCGATATCGCCAACTGTCATCAAAATGCAAAAATCCGCCGAAGCCTCTCGGCCTCGGCGGATTTGAGAGCCAACCCGGACCAAGCCCCCAAGGTCCGGGCCGGTAGGATCTAGGCGGCCGCCTTCTTGTCGGTCGGAACGGACGAGATCGTCTTCAGGATCTGCGAAGCGATCTGGTATGGGTCGCCTTGCGAGTTCGGACGACGGTCTTCCAGATAGCCCTTGTAGCCGTTGTTGACGAAGGAGTGCGGAACGCGGATCGAAGCACCGCGGTCAGCCACGCCGTAGCTGAACTTGTTCCAGGGCGCGGTCTCGTGCTTGCCGGTCAGACGCTTGTCGTTGTCCGGGCCGTAGACGGCGATGTGGTCCATCAGGTTCTTCTCGAACGCCGCCATCAGGGCCTCGAAGTACTCCTTGCCGCCGACTTCACGCATGTAGGCGGTCGAGAAGTTGGCGTGCATGCCCGAGCCGTTCCAGTCGGTATCGCCGAGCGGCTTGCAATGGAATTCGATGTCGATGCCGTACTTCTCGGTGAGGCGCAGCATCAGGTAGCGAGCCATCCACATCTGGTCGGCAGCGGTCTTGGAGCCCTTGCCGAAGATCTGGAATTCCCACTGGCCCTTCGCCACTTCGGCGTTGATGCCTTCATGGTTGATACCGGCGGCCAGGCAGAGGTCGAGATGCTCTTCCACGATCTTGCGGGCGACATCGCCAACGTTCGAGTAGCCGACGCCAGTGTAGTACGGCCCCTGCGGAGCCGGATAGCCGGCCGTTGGGAAGCCGAGCGGACGGCCGTCCTTGTAGAAGAAATATTCCTGCTCGAAGCCGAACCATGCGCCGGCGTCGTCGAGGATGGTGGCGCGCTTGTTGGACGCATGCGGGGTCTTGCCATCGGGCATCATGACTTCGCACATCACGAGCACGCCGTTGGTGCGGGCGCCATCCGGGAACACCGCGACCGGCTTCAGCACGCAATCGGAGCTGTGGCCTTCGGCCTGCTGGGTGGAGGAGCCGTCGAAGCCCCAGAGCGGAAGCTGCTCGAGCGTCGGGAACGACGCGAATTCCTTGATCTGAGTTTTGCCGCGCAAATTCGGAGTCGGCGTATATCCGTCGAGCCAGATGTACTCGAGCTTGTACTTGGTCATTGAGCCTCTCTGTAGATGATGCGAAAGGTGGGGACCGGTGGCCCCCGCACGTTGTACCCGGCCACCATCGGCCGGCGCTTTACAAGCATTTCGCATGCCAAAACGCCGCAGTGCGGGAGGTTTTCCACCACCAGCCGTCAGACTGCGAACCTCGCCGGCTATTCACAGGCGCGTGCGGCAAAGCAGCGCACCTTTACGTTACCCCGCACCGCAAAGAACCTGCAAAAAGCGCCCGATTTCACGGCATGCGCCGCACTGCACCCGGCCGCCGGCTAAAGCAGCGTCAATTGCTCGCAATTTTCGGGAAGTCCTTTGCCACCTCCCCGCAACCTTCGAGATGGCCCAAGCGTTGGTCACCGGGAACCTGCCTTGCACGATGCAGACGCTCGACTGCCCATAAATTAGGCCAACAATGATATCGTTTTCAGCACTTTGCATTTCGACGCACAGGGCCAATATGGGGTGACCCAGTAACCATAAGCGAACGAGTCGGGCGCACCATGGAGGTCAAGCGCTCCGGCTGAAGGAGATACCGCAATGATGAACAATAACTTGGGCCAAGGGTCGGCCACGATCTACCAATTCCCTGTCGGGGGCCGCGCGGCTTTCGGCGGTCGCCGGAGTAGTGAGGCCAGGGTGCCGGCTGATCATGTCTCGCCGCCCGTCGTCGAGACGATCTGCAGTGGTAGCTGGTATCACCAGGAGGCGATCGAGGAAGCCAAGCCGAAATGGGATCGCTGATGCCCGCGTTGCCTTCGGTACCGCCTCGCGCTCGCAAGCGTCCGGCGGAATTTTGAAAAAGGGTCGAAACGAGATCGTTTCGGCCCTTTTTTGATTCTCGTTCTGATTCTTGCGCTCAGCTCAGTGCGCAGGCTGTGACGGGCCGCTTGAGATGCTTCACCGTGGTGACGGTCTTGCCGATCTTGAGCGTGATCCCGGCGCCGGAGTAACGCGCGCCCGACAGTGTCAGCCGCTTGGCGAGCGGAATGGCGCCGCCGTCGATCTGCACGAAGGCGCGCCTGTCGTCCGCGTAGAATGCCACGATGAACTGCGTACCGTCAGCGCAACGATAGCCCTGAAACGTCTGCGCCACCGCGCCCGTCGCGCTCAAGGTTCCACCTGCCACCACGACGGCGACAGCCAAAATAATGGCCTGGTGCCGGTCCATGTTCGCCCCCTGTAATAGAGTTCAAGTATATCGCGCGAGCCGCGCAGCCGATTCCGCCGGCAACATAGCCCAGGCTGATCTTATGTCAGACTCCCCTGCCCGCCACCTCGCCTTGCAAGGCGCCAGCAATTTTCGCGACCTCGGTGGCTACCCGACCACCGACGGCCGGCAGACGCGCTGGCGGCACCTCTTCCGCTCCAATCATCTTGCCCTCCTCACCGAGACCGATGTCGAGATCATCCGCGCCCTCGGCGTGCGGAGCGCCTTCGATTTCCGCGGCGTCGACGAGCGCGCGGACGCGCTGTGCGGCGTGCGCGAGATCACCACGCATTCGCTGCCGATCGAGCCGACGGTGGTGGCCGCACTCAAGGCGCGGATGGCCGAAGGCACGCTGACTGCACCGGCTGCGCTGGAGATCATGCGCGAGTCCTACCGCAATTATGTTCGCCACAACACGCACAGTTTTCGCGCGCTGTTCGGGCATCTCCTCGAAGACCGCGCTCCGCTCGTCATCCACTGCACGGCTGGCAAGGACCGCACCGGCTTCGCCTGCGCGCTGATCCTTCATGCGCTCGGCGTGCCTGACGATATCATCGCCGAAGACTATCTCCTGACGAACCAGTTCTATCGCCGCGATCCATCGGCAGCATCCGAACTGCCGCAGGACGTCCGCGACGCGATTGGCTCGGTAGAGGCCTCCTATCTCAACGCCGGCTTTGAAGCCGTGCGCGCAGACTATGGCGACCTCGAAACCTATTTGCGCAATGGACTCAAGCTCGGGGCCGCCGAGCGGACCGTTTTGAAGGAGCGCTATCTGCAAGCGTGAGCCACAGCGGCCCCTCTCAAGCCGTCAGGCCGGTCGCCTTGATGATGGCGTCCTTGAGAGCGAAAGAGATCTGCTGGGTGCTCCAGTCGCCCTGATGCAGCTTGTCAGGATCGCTCCTGTCTATCAATTGCTCGAACGACACGTTGTCCTGCACGTGCCAATGCCGCATGAGCGCCCATCGCTGAAACAGATTGACCTCGGCCTCATTGGCGGCATCGCGTATCAGCCGGACCATTTTGTCCGAGAGCTCGGCTCGATCATCCCAGAGCATCTTCGTCGTATACTGCGGATCAATCACCAGAACCTCGAAGCCGCGAGCGCGCAATTGCGCCAGGCCCTTCCTGATGTTCCCGGCAACGACGTCCACGTCGTATATGTCGTTGTGAAAGACCGCGTTCGTTCCAACCTGCCAGATGACCAGTGCCGGATCATCATGGAAAATATCGGCGTCGAAGCGTCCGAGTTCTTCGTTCGCCTCTTCTCCGCCCCGGCCCCGGTTGAGCACGTCAATCCGGATGTCCGGCCGGTGGACGACGTCCTTGAAATATTGTCGCAGATACATCTCGAGTCGATAAGGATACGGGACGACATCGCCTCGTCCGGCGGTCGAGGATGATCCCATGGCCACGATGCGCACCGGGCCTCTCCCGTCCAACGCCTGCCGAAGCCGCATCAGCGGGTATTTTAGATCGACGATCGCTGCGGGAAACTCGATGGTCGGCAAAACGTCAGACATGAAACGACCTCCTCCACGATCTAAAGTTGCATCTATAGCCCAGCCTTGAAGCTGCCGCCATTGCAAGTCCAATTCGCTCCGCGCAATAGTCGGCGCGCATTAAACCGACGGAGAGCATCGTGCAGGGAAAAGTCATTGTCGTGACCGGTGCGCTCGGGGCGCTGGGCCAGGTGGTGGCGGAGACGGCGCTGGCGCGCGGTGCGCGCGTCGCGGGCATCGATTACGCGCCTTCCCAGGCAGTCGCGACCGCACAGCTTATCGAGCTCGGCGGGGTCGATCTCTCGGACGAAGCGCAGGCGAAGACGGCGGTCTCGGCGGCGGCAAAACATTTCGGCCGGCTCGATGCACTGATCAACATCGCCGGCGGCTTTGCCTACGAGACCGTCGGCGACGGGGAGATCAAGACCTGGCAGCGCCTGTACGCGCTGAACGTGCTGACCGCGCTCAACACTTCGCGCGCTGCGCTCTCTCATCTCGCGGCCTCGAAGGCCGGCCGCATCGTCAATGTCGGTGCCATGGGCGCGCTCCAGGCCGGCTCCGGCATGGGCGCCTACGCAGCCTCGAAGGCCGGCGTGCACCGCCTCACCGAGGCGCTCGCCAACGAGTGGAAGGGCAAGGTCACGGTGAACGCCGTGTTGCCCTCGATCATCGACACCAAAGCCAACCGCACCAGCATGCCGGATGCTGATTTCTCGAAATGGGTGACTCCGCAAGAGCTCGCGGAGGTAATCCTGTTCCTCGCAAGCGATGCATCCAGCGCCGTCACAGGTGCGCTGATCCCGGTAAGCGGACGCGTTTAGTCCGACACCAGGAGCCGCCCTTGAAGTGGATGCTGTGCTTGCCGGCGGGCGCGATGCCTTCGCCATGGCCGGCGCTCCCGATCAAATGGCGCGAGAAGCGAGTCCGATCCGGGCTAGACTGACCGCAACTGATTCTCCGACGGAACAGCCTGTGGAAACCGCGCTTTATCTGCCCGTCAAACGCTTCCTCGAAGAGCTCGGCTTCGCCGTGAAGGGCGAGATCGGCGGCTGCGATCTCGTTGGCCTCAGCGCCGGCGATCCGCCTGTCGTGGTGATCGGCGAGCTCAAGCTCGCCTTCAATCTCGAGCTGATCTTGCAGGCTGTCGATCGCGCCCCGGCCGGCGACGAGATCTGGATCGCCGCAAAAATGTCCGCGCGCGGCAAGGGGCGCGAGAGCGATGCGCGCTATCGCAATCTCTGCCGCCGCCTCGGCTTCGGCATGCTTGGAGTCACCGAACGCGGCCAGGTCGAGGTGCTGGTGAAGCCGCCGACCGCGGCGCCGCGCCGTGAGCCGAAGAAGCGCTCGCGGCTCGTCGCCGAGCACCAGCGCCGCCAGGGCGATCCGGTCCTCGGCGGCAGCACGCGCGCACCCATCATGACTGCCTATCGCCAGCAGGCGTTGGCCTGTGCCTCAGCGCTCGCCGATGGCCCGCGGCCGGTGCGCGATCTGCGCGTGCGGTGTCCTGATGCCGGCAAGATTCTGCTGCACAACGTCTATGGCTGGTTCGCACGGGCCGAGCGGGGAATCTACGGATTGACCGAGGCCGGCCATGCAGCACTGAAGCGCTGGCCGCAGCCGAAGATCGCGCTCGACGCCAGTCAACCGTCACCGCCCTGACATCACACATCAATGCAAAGGGCGAATAACTGAGATGCCACACCAAATTCATATTGCAATGCAACATAGGCGGCACTAGGTATCCCGGATCGAAATGAGGCTACCATGAGCGCAGACTGGAATACCAAATACGGTACGCGGCGCGTCCGCCACGATCCGCCGACCTTGGACGAGGCGATTTTCGCCGCGATCGGCATCACGGACGATCAGGAGCAGCAGGCCGAGATCGCCGCGTCCTTGATGGGCATGCCGCTCGACGTCGTGCAGGCTGAAGTGAAGAAGCAGGCCCGTACCAACAGCCGTATCACCGCCACGCGCGTGATCGCCGGCGAACAGGGCGCGCAGCGCTCGGTGGTGGTCGAGCGCCGCGTCGTGCGCCGCTTTGGCAACGACAAGCGTACCGGCACCTGAAGCGCTCTGGACTCTGAAGATTCGAAAGCGGACCGGCCTCGCCGGTCCGCTTTTTTATTCTCTGCTTGTGCACGGCCTTTTCACAAAACCGCCGCACACCTTCGCGGATTGTGCTTAGGCGGCGCGATTGCCGTACATGCTGGAAAACAGCTTCCACCATGTGCTGTTGAAGCTCAGCAGCGCGCGGCCGGCCTTGAACGGCGCAGCAGCAAGATCCGCCAGCTCCGCCTCCGGCGTCTTGGTGAGATCGATAGTGCCGGTCGATTCGCCGTGCCGGAATGTCAGATGCGCGCCGAACTTCTTCGCTAGCGCCCGCATCGCGTGGTTCTCCGCGCCCGTCGTGATGCGCAAGCGCCCAAAACCCTTCCAGCGCGCTTCGGCGATCAGGCGTCGGAACAACACGGTGCCGACGCCCTGGCGGCGCGCCGAGGCTTCCACGCTGAACGCCACTTCGGGCAACGAATCGCCCTCCGGCGGATGCAGCTCGGCCGCTCCGCGGACCACGCCGTCGACGATGTAGGCGACGATCACGGTGCCATCGTCCGCACAGCGGGCGGCGTAACGCTCGATGAAGCTGTCGTCGAGAAAACCGTTGAAGCGGTCGTGCCGGCTCTCGGGATCGAGTCTCAGCAGATGATCCCGTAGGAGCGGCAATTCCTCTTGCTGGATCAGGGTCCGCACATAACCCTGCACGGACTCCGTGCGGATGGTTTCTTCAAGTGCCACGTCAAAACTCCTCTTGGTGTCCCTCGAGGAGGCGTTCGAATCCCTAGGCCTCCTATATTGTGCGACGCAACAAGGTTTGCAAGACGGGAACTCGCCCAAGTTAGAGACATGGCAATCGACCAATTCGTTAATGAAATCAGAGCCCCGTAATTATACGAGGACCATCTGGGTCTGGATCACCAGCGCCACCAGCTTGCCGTCCTCGGTCTCCAGCCGGGTCTGCCAGACCTGCGTCCGCCGCCCGCGGTGGATCGGGGTCGCCGTGGCGATCACTGTAGTTCCCTCCTTCGCGCCGCCGATGAAATTGGTCTTGCTCTCCAGCGTCGTCGTCCCCTTGGCGTCCGCCGGCAGGTTGATCACGGTCGCGGCGGCCCCGACGGAATCGGCAAAGGCCATGATGGCGCCGCCATGCGCGATATGGCCGAGCGTGCAGAGGTCGGGCCTGACCATCATCTTCGCCACCACGCGATCGGGTTCGGCCGCGACGAATTGCACCCCCATGAGCTCCGCGAACGGCATCCTCATCGCGTGAAGTCTTTCGAGCGGAGTCATCGGATATCCTCCCAGTATCTTGAATTCTCAACGTGAATAGTCCCGCGGCGCAAAGCAATGACGTCCGAGGTCATGGCCGCGATGATATCGATGCCTCTCCCACGCGCCCGCTTTTTGCCCGAGGATCCCAGGTCGCCAAACCGCCTGCAACCGGACAGAATGACAAATCTGATGAGCCCTGAGGATCATGACAGCGCCGCTCAAGACCGCTCCCTTTGCGCCATTCGAATGGATGCTGTCCGCGCGCTATCTGCGTGCGCGACGCAAGGAAGGCTTCGTCTCGGTCATCGCATGGTTTTCGTTTCTCGGCATCATGCTGGGCGTAGCGACGCTCATCATCGTGATGGCGGTCATGAACGGCTTCCGCAAAGAACTTCTGGACAAGATCCTTGGCCTTAACGGGCATGTTCTGGTTCAGCCGCTGGAATCACCTCTGACCGACTGGAACGATGTGACCGAACGCATCAACCAGTTGAAGGGGGTACGGCTGGCTGCGCCCGTCGTTGATGGGACGGCATTGGCATCATCCGCAAACGCCTCCGGCGTTCTGGTGCGCGGGATCCGCGCCGCCGATCTCAACAAGCTCGCTTCGGTCGCTGGCAACATCAAGCAGGGTTCGATCGAACATTTTGATGGCGATCAGGGCGTTGCCATCGGCCAGGGACTCGCCGATCAGCTTTCACTGCATGCCGGCGATGCCATCACGCTCGTCGCGCAGCACGGCGCGGTGACGCCAATGGGCGTCATGCCGCGCATCAAGAAATACAAGGTCACGGCTGTGTTCGAGATCGGCATGTCGGAGTACGACGCGAGCATGATTTTCATGCCGATCGCAGAGGCGCAGTCCTACTTCAACCGCAGCGGGGATGTCACGGCGATCGAGGTGTTCACGACCGACCCGGATCGCGTCGACACCTTTCGCAGGAGCGTGATGGAGGCTGCCGGCCGGCCGATCTTCCTGGTCGATTGGCGGCAGCGCAACTCGACCTTCTTCAGCGCGCTTCAGGTCCAGCGCAACGTGATGTTCCTGATCCTGAGCCTGATCGTCCTCGTGGCTGCCTTGAACATCGTGTCGGGCCTCGTCATGCTGGTCAAAGACAAGAGCAGCGACATTGCGATCCTGCGAACCATGGGTGCCTCGCGGGGCTCGGTCATGAGGATCTTCCTGATCACCGGCGCCTCGATTGGCGTGGCAGGTACGCTGATCGGCTTCGTGGTCGGGCTTCTGGCCTGCCTCAACATCGAATCGATCCGGCAGTTCATGTCCTGGCTGACCAGAACCGAACTGTTTCCGACCAAGCTGTACTTTCTTTCGAAGCTGCCTGCGGAGGTCGAGATCGGAGAAACCTCCGCGGTCTTGATCATGGCGCTGACGCTTTCGTTTCTCGCAACGCTCTACCCATCCTGGCGCGCCGCGCGGCTCGATCCCATCGAGGTGCTGCGGCACGGCGGCTAGTGCCCCTGGCCGGCAACGCAGTCATTACGCGGAGCCCCTGCGACGAAGCAATCCAGACTGCCACCACGGAGACAGCCTGGATTGCTTCGCTGCGCTCGCAATGACGGAGTGTGGGCGCGTGCGCGCACCATACTCTCGATGTCGTCGCCCGGCTTGACCGGGCGACCCAGTACGCCGCGGCTTCTCCATATCCCACGACGGCCACTGGAATACTGGATCACCCGCTTTCGCTTTTCGCGGGCGATGACGCAGAGATTGAGGCGCCATTTGCCTGTAACGACTGACGACAGAGTACCGATCCTCTTACCTCTTATCGCCCGCCAGCACATTCTTGTAGATTTTCCCGCCTTTCATGATGACGACGAAATTCTTCGCGGGGTCTGCGACCAGCTTGATGTTCTCGATCGGATTGCCGTCGACCAGCAGCAGGTCTGCCAAAGCGCCCTCCTCGACCACGCCCAGCTTGCCGGGATAGGGATTGCGTGGGCCGGACAGGCTCAACAGCTCGCCATTCGTCGAGGTCGCCATCGCCAGCGCTTCGGCGGGCGTGTACCAGCGGGCGAGATCGGCGAGCATCGCGCCCTGCCCTTCGGCTAGCGCCTTGGAGAACAGGACGTCGGTGCCGAAGGCGGTCTTGATCTTGTACTTCTTCGCCAGCGTATAGACCCTCTCCGTACCGGTTACCACCTGGCGCATCTTGTCCTGCTCCGAGGGCCCCAGCGCGGCGGCGCCGGCGAGATCGAGGAACGGCTGCGTGCTCAGCCAGATGCCCTTCTCGGCCATCAGGCGTGCCGAGGCCTCGTCCATGAGGTGGCCGTGCTCGATGCATCTGACGCCTGCCGCGATCGAGCGCTGGATCGCCACCGGCGTGTAGGCGTGTACGGCGACATAGGTGCCCCAGTTCTCGGCCGCTTCGACTGCGGCGCGCAACTCGGGCTCGGTAAAGGTCGAGACGTCGAGCGGACTGAACGGCGAGGCCACGCCGCCGCCCGCCGTGAGCTTGACCTGCGAGGCGCCCTGCATGAGCTGCTCGCGGGCGCGCACGCGAACTTCGTCCGGACTGTCGGCGACCATGCTGCCGCCGATCAGCTCCATGCGGCTCAGCATGCCGCCGATGGTGCGCGGCAGGTCGGACAATTGCCGGAAGTCGCCATGACCGCCGGTGATGGTGATCATCGCGCCGGAGGGATAGATGCGCGGACCTGCGACGAGATCCTCGTCGATGGCGCGCTTGAGCCCGAAGCTCGGCCCGCCCATGTCGCGCACGGTCGTAAAGCCGCGCATGAGCGTAGCTGTGGCTTCCGCGGCCGCCTGCAAATTCAGATAGCCGACGTCGCCCGCAATCGCAGCCGCCGGCGTCGGGCGCACCAGCATCGCGTGCCAATGCGCGTCGATCAGGCCCGGCATCAGCACGCGATTGCCGCCATCGATCGCCTGCGCGTCCGCGGTGAGCGGCGCGGCCGAGATCTTCTCGATCTTGCCATTGCGGATGAGCACATTGGACGACGCGGAGAGCGCGCCATTCTTGCCGTCGAAGATGCGGACGTTCTGGAACAAGATCGCGGGCCCTTGCTGGGCCCGTGCAAGCGATGAAGCAACAAGGCTCACGCCAATTGCGACGAGCCAAACAAAGACAATGAAGATGCCACCAGGCTTGCGCACGTCAGACATTTCCGCCCTCCTGCCGGCACGTCTGCTCGTCCCTCGGCAGCGATGCCTTGGGCCTAACTCAGCGCCGGCGTGCAGAGCGAGTCAACTTACAACCCATGCGGAAACGTGCAGGCCAGCCATCCGGCCCGAGCGGAGGTGCGACCGGAGCTGTCGCGTCTGGCTTCAATTGATTCAAAAAAGGACCTGTCCCTTCGCGGCGCGTGAGCGACGTCGGGCGCGTCCCACACTTGACAAATTCATAACCAACCAGTTATACGTCGATCCATAACCAACGAGTTATAACTCTGACATGACCACCACCTACGATGTGCTGTTCCGAACCCTTGCCGATCCGACCCGGCGGGCTATCTTCGAACGGCTGTGCCGTCATGGCGAGCAGACCGTTGGCGCCTTGACCGCGCGGGCCGGTGTGTCGCAACCGGCGGTGTCGAAGCATCTGATGGCATTGAAACAGGCCGGCCTCGTGCGCGACCGCCACGAGGGCCGCCAGACCCATTACAGCGCGCAGCTTCGCGCGCTCGCCCCGCTGATCGATTGGACCAGCAAGATGACCGGCTTCTGGCAAAGCCGGTTCGACGACCTCGAAGATCTCCTGAAGAGGATGGACCAATGAGCAAGACCGAGACCCGTTCCGTCGTCGTCGAGCGCGAGTTCGCACATCCGCCCGAGAAGCTCTGGCGCGCGCTGACGCAGCCGCATCTGATCTCGGAGTGGCTGATGAAGAACGATTTTGTGCCGGCGGTGGGCCATCGTTTTCACCTCACCGGCGAGTGGGGCGGCGTGCTCGACTGCGAGGTCCTCACAATCGAGCCGAACAAGACGCTCGCCTACACCTGGAATTTTGCGCATCAGGACGCAGCCTACAATCTGGAGAGCGTGGTGACCTTCACTCTCACTCCGATGCGCGGCGGAACTCTGCTCCGCGTCGAGCAGGTGGGATTCCGTCCGGACCAGAAGCAGGCCTATGGCGGCGCACATGCCGGATGGAAGCGGTTTTTGGAAAAGCTCGAGCAGGTTCTGCCGCAAGCAGACTGACGCCGCGTTGTAGGACAGGAGGTCTCATTGAACTGGAACATGTGGATTCGGCAGGTTCACCGCTGGCTGTCGCTTGGCTTCACGGTGGCTGTCCTCATCAATGTCCTCGCCATGGGACTGGAGAAGCAGGCGATCTGGATCGGCCTCCTGGCACTGTTCCCGCTCATCCTGCTTCTGCTCTCCGGCCTCTATCTGTTCGCCCTGCCCTATGCCACCAAATGGCGCAGCGGCTGATGGCGATCTCTTGCCTGGCGTAGAACGGGACCAGATTTCGGAGCACAGGAACTCAAATGACTCCATCGGAAAAGATCGACCAACTGATCGCCGGGATCACCGACTGGCGCGGCAAGACGTTTGCGGGCCTGCGCCAGACCATCCTCGATGCCGACAGCGAGATCATCGAGGAATGGAAATGGATGGGCAGCCCTGTGTGGGAGCGTGACGGCATCATCGCGGTCGCCAATGCCCACAAGGGCAAGGTGAAGCTGACCTTCATGTACGGAGCACGTCTCGCCGATCCCGAAAAACTCTTCAACGCCGGCCTCGAAGGCAATGAGCGCCGCGCGATCGACTTCCTGGAGGGTGACAAGATCAACACGCGGGCGCTGAAGCAGCTCGTGCGCGCAGCGATCGAATACAATCAGGGCAAGGCGAAGAAGAAAGCGCCGGCGGCAGCGCGCGCCAAGCCGCGCAAGGCCGGTTGAAGCATTACCGCCGTCATGCCCCGCCACCGGGTCTCGTCTTCGGCGAGCCCGATGACAGGCTCCGGCGGGGCATCCAGTACGCTGCGTCTTCTCCGCATCCCGTCACCGCCTCTGGAATACTGGATCGCCCGCTTTCGCGGGCAATGACGGTTGAGCTTGGGAAGATAGCCTACCTCTCACGTCACCGCATTCACGACCTGATATTCCGGTCGCCTCCATACTTCGCCAACGATCACCTCCTCGATGATCTCGGCTGCCCTCATCATCTCGTCCTCCCCGATATACAGCGGCGTGAGGCCGAAGCGCATGATGTCCGGGGCGCGGAAGTCGCCGATGACACCGCGGGCGATCAACGCCTGCATCGCGGCATAGCCACCGTCGAAGGCGAAGGAGACCTGCGAGCCGCGCATCTCGTGCGCGCGCGGCGTGACCAGCCTGAGTTGCGGGCAGCGGCGCTCGACCTCCGCGATCAGGAGATCGCCGAGCGCCAGCGAGCGGGCTCGGACTTCCCCAAGATCGACGCGGTCCCAGATGTCGAGCGAAGCCTCCAGCGCGGCCATCGCGAGCACCGGCGGCGTGCCGACGCGCATGCGTTCCACGCCGCCCGCGGGCGCATAGCCGAGATCAAAGGCAAACGGCTTTGCGTGGCCCATCCAGCCCGAGAGCGCGGCACGTGCCTGATCGGCGTGGCGCGGCGCGACATAGAGGAAAGCCGGCGCGCCAGGGCCCCCGTTGAGATATTTGTAGGTGCACCCCGCAGCGAAGTCGGCAGCCGTAGCCGCGAGATCGACCGGCAGCGCGCCGGCCGAATGCGCGAGGTCCCAGACGGTCACGATTTCAAGCGCATGCGCTTTTGCAGTGAGCTTCGCCATGTCATGGCGGCGACCGGTGCGGTAGTCGACCTCGGTGAGGTAGAGCACCGCAATCTCCTCGGACAGCGCAGCCTCGACCGCCTCCGGCGCCACGAGGCGCAACTGGTGCCCTCGCCCAAGCGTCGCGATCAGGCCTTCGGCCATGTAGAGATCGGTCGGGAAATTGCCGGTGTCGGAGAGCACGATCTTGCGCTCAGGGTTCATGTCGAGCGCAGCGGCGAGCGCCTGGTAGGCCTTGAGCGAGAGCGTATCGCCCATCATCACCGAGCCCGCCTCCGCGCCGATCAGCCGAGCGATGCGATTACCCACATTGCGCGGCTGCACATACCAGCCCGCCGTATTCCAGGCGCGAATGAGCTCATTGCCCCATTCCCGGCGGATCACGCGGTCGACCTTTTCGGCAACGCCGAGCGGCAGCGCGCCGAGCGAATTGCCGTCGAGATAGATCACGCCCTCGGGCAGATGAAAGAGCGCCCTGGTGTCGTCATAGACGCGAAGTCGGGTCTTGGTCATGGCTTGCTCAAAGAATGGTACGCACGCGCCAGAGTTCGGGAAACAGCTCGACCTCCAGCATGCGCTTGAGATAACTGACGCCACCGGTGCCGCCGGTGCCGCGCTTGAACCCGATGACACGCTCGACGGTCGTTACGTGATTAAAGCGCCAGCGGCGGAAATAATCCTCGAAGTCGACGAGTTTTTCGGCGAGCTCGTAGAGCATCCAATGCGTCTCCGGCGCCTCGTAGACCCGCCGCCACGCCTCCAGCACGCCCTCGTTGAGGCTGTGCGTCTCGCGGACGTCACGCGCCAGGACGGCAGGCGGCATCGCGAGCCCCTTGCGATCGGCGAGGCGCAGCACCTCGTCGTAGAGGCTCGGCGTCGCCAGCTCCCCCTCCAAAAGCCGCGTGACCTCGGCGTCATGCGCATGGGGCTTGAGCATCGCGTGATTGCGGTTGCCGAGGAGATATTCGATCAGGCGGTACTGGCTCGACTGGAAGCCCGAGGATTGCCCTAGCCTGGAGCGGAAGTGCGTGTACTCGCTCGGCGTCATCGTGCGCAGCACATCCCAGGCGTTGTTGAGCTGCTCGAAGATGCGCGAGACACGCGCCAGCATCTTCATTGCCGGCGAGACCTCGTCACGCGCGATGGCGCGTCGCGCGGCGCTGAGCTCATGAATGGCAAGACGCATCCAGAGCTCGGAGGTCTGGTGCTGAATGATGAAGAGCATCTCGTCATGCGCATCCGAGAGGGGATGCTGCGCGCCGAGAATCGCATCGAGCTGAAGATAGTCGCCGTAGGACATGCGCCGGGCGAAATCGGTCTCGGCGCCTTCGGCGGTGGGATCGTAGTCGTTGCTGGTCATGACATCCGCTCTCCGATCGATCTCCATCACTCCAGGCCAACCAGGCTCGCAGTGATTTTTGACGAGGGGTCTTTGAGCCCGTCGACGACGGTGAAATGGTTGTAGCTGGGCTCGATCACGAGACGCGTCGGCACGTCAAAACCGGTCCAAACGTTGGCCATCAGTTCGGCCTGACGGATGAATTCGGGACGCTCTGCGCCCCCGGCCCATGCGGTGAGCGGCGCGTGCCCGCGCGGCATATGCAGCGCTGCGCTTTCGAGCGTTGCCTCCTCGATCGACATGCCAAGCGTGAGGTTCATTTTGGTCTTCAGCAGCGGACGCAGATCGTGCAGCCCGCTGATCGACAGCGTCGCTGCGATGCGGTTATAGACCGCGGGCTCGAGTCGGCTATCGTCGCATAGCATGCGGGTGACGAGATGGCCGCCCGCCGAATGCCCGGCGAGCCGGATCGGTCCGGACACGAGCGCGGCCGCGGTGGCGATGGCAGCCGTAATCTCGGCTGTGATGTCGGAGATCCGCGCGGCCGGCGTCAGCGTGTAGCTCGGCAGCGCCACGGCCCAGCCGTGGTGTCGCGCGCCTTCGGCAAGATCGGTCCATGATGATTTGTCGAACCGCATCCAGTAGCCGCCATGGACGAAGACGACGAGGCCTTTTGTGTCGCCACCCGGCAGGATCAGGTCGAGGCGCTGGCGTTCGCCGGAGCCATAGGCGATGTCGGGGCGAAATGCCTTCAGTTCCGCGCGATACGCCGCGGCGCGCTCGGCCCACAGCGCGGGCAGCTTGTCGGACCCCGGCACGTGGGCCGAGTTGGCATAAGCATCATCCCAATCGCGCATTGTTACTCCCAGAGGATTCGCCGGCGACAGGTTGCCAGTGTGCCACCGGCAGGGCGCCGGTCCTAGTCTTTACTTTAAGCTTAAAGCAATTGGTTGCGCCTGTTGGGTGGGCAAAGCGACTTGTCCGCCGTAGCTCGAAGAGCGAAGGCGGAAGCGTGCTGACCACTTGGGCCGCAATCCTGGAAAGGTGGTGGGCACGGCGCAAGGGCGCCTTTGACCACCCTACGAAGCTCGCAATGACGCGGAGAGAGAACGCTACCCCTTCTCCACCCCGCACCATTCCGCAATGAACAGCGCCATCGCCTTGGTCGACTTCTTCAGCGACTCCAGATCGACATATTCGTTGAAGCCATGAATCTCGCCGCCGGAGGATCCGAAGCAGAGGCTGGGGATGCCGTGGTTGAGGCCGTAGAAGCGGGTATCGGTGAGCGCGGTGAAGACGAGATCTTCGACCGTGCCACCATAGACGGCGTTGAACGCTCTGCCGAAGGCGGCTTCAGGCCCAGCCGCGTTGGTCAGCTCATAACCTTCCGACAGGAAGCCGGACCATTCCACCTCCGGCGGATTGTTGGCGAGGAAGCGGTGGTTGCGCGCCGCAGCCGCGACACAAGCAAGTATCTCCTTCTGATGATCGGCGATCGACCAGCCCGGCAGTACTGCGATGCGGCAATCGACGTCGCACCAGGCCGGCACGCTGGAGGCCCAGTCGCCGCCCTTGATGATGCCGGGGTTGAAGTTGATGGGATGGTTGAGCGTCTTGAAATGGCGATCGCTCTTCGCGCGCTCGTTCCATTCGATCTCGAGGTTTTGCAGCGCCTGGATCAGATGATAGGCGGCCATGATCGCATTGGCGCCGGAGCCGGCAAACGCGACATGGGTCGGATGGCCCTTCACCCGCAGGCGGAACCAGATCACGCCGACCTGCGAGCGCACCATCTTGCCGCCGGTCGGCTCCGGAATGAAGCAGGCATCGGCGCGATAGCCGCGCTGGAGCGTCGAGAGCGCGCCGACGCCGGTGCTCTCCTCCTCGATCACGGACTGGAAATGGATCCGCGCCGTCGGCTTGAAGCCCGCGGCCCTGATCGCATCGAGCGCGTAGAGCGCGCCGATGGTGCCGGACTTCATGTCGCAGGCACCGCGGCCATACATTTTGCCGTCCTTGATGGCGGGCGAGAATGGCGGGGTGTCCCAGAGCTCCAGCGGCCCCGCCGGCACGACATCGCAATGGCCTTGCAGGATCAACGATTTGCCGCCGCTCGTTTGCGGGCGGTAGGTGCCGACCACCGTACGCGCCTTGGAGAAATCGTGCTCGATCGGACCGAAGCCGCGCAGATCCTTGAGCTCGTCGACATTGATATGCCAGTCGTCGACCTCGTAGCCGCGCGCGCGCAGGAGGTCGCCCATCATGTCCTGACAGGGGCCCTCAGCGCCGCGGGTCGAGGGGATCGCGACGAAGTCGCGCGTGGTCGCAAGCTGGGCCTCGAAGCCGGCATCGACGGCGTCGAGAATCCTCCGCTGCGTTTCGGCATTCATGCTGGCAACTCCAATCCGCTTTCAAAGAGCGCCGCGAAGCTAGCCGATTTCAGCCCTCCGGGTACTCCTGAAAATAGGCATCCAGCAATGCATCTTCGAGCAGCCGGCCTTCCGAATAGCCATTCAGCATCGCTGGCCGCGTGACGCCGTCGAGCAGGCGCTTGCAAGGCTCGGGGGCGCCAAGCACAGTTCGAATGGGAATGCGCTCCGCATAGATCGGCCGTGCGTAGTCTTCCTCGTCGTCGCCAACCCCCTTGCTGCGAATCTTGGCCGACGCCTCCTCGATCTGCATTGCGATGAACGCTGTCGCCTTGATCTCCTGCGTGGTCGCCGGACGCAAACCCGCAGTGCGCCCGGGATAAAGCCGATCGACCATGGCGACCAGCGCCCGCTGTTTCTCGTCGGGATCGGTAACGAGGTGCGCGGTGCCGAAGGCCATCACGGCGCGATAGTCCGCCGAGTGGTTGAAGCCGCAGCGCGCCAGCACCAGGCTGTCGAGATGTGCAACGGTCAGGCAGACTCTCTGGCCGTCCGACTGGTTGCGCAGCATTCGGCTCGCGCTGGAGCCGTGCCAATAGAGCTTGGTCCCTTCCCGCCAGAAGAAGGTCGGCGTGCAATAGGGCTGGCCATCGATCACATAGGAGACGTAGCACAGCATCGAGGAGTCGAGGATGCGGTGGACGGTGGCGTGATCGTAGGCGCCGCGCTCATGCAGGCGTTTCACCCGGTTGCGCTGGGAGATCGGATAGGACGCGGACGTCTGACCTTCTGACACGGGCTGCTCCAGTTGGGATTGGCGGATCTCAACGAGGGTTGTAGCGAAGGGTTTGGTCTGCGATAGTTCCAATTCCATGCGAAAAATTCCGACCAATTTCAAACAGTCTTCGAAAGCCCCGCCGCGCAAGACCGAGCTGCCACTCGATTTCGCGGGAGCGCACATCACGGCGAGCGCCTCCTCCGCGCACCGCCTCTACCAGGCACTGTGCCACGCGATCGTGGAAGGCCTGGTCAGGCCTGGCGAGCCGCTGCCGCCATCGCGGACGCTGGCGAAGCAGACCGGCTTTCGGCGCAACGCCGTTGTCACGGCCTATGAGCGGCTGATCGCCGATGGATTTGCAGAAGCGACCGTCGGCTCGGGGACGTTCGTCGCCGCGAAAATTCCCTCGCGCGCGAGCGATGCGCGCAGGGTGAAGATCACAGTCGAGGCCCCGCGGCAGGGCACGCTGGCGCTCGGCTGCACCCATATCGACGAACGGTCGCTGGCGCGCTTCCGCGGCTTCATCGGCCGACGCATGCGCGCCTTCGGCAGCGAACATCTGCACTATGGTGATCCGCGCGGCAGCCGCGAGCTGCGCGTCGCGGTTGCCGATCATCTGCTCGCCGCGCGCGGCCTGCGCTGCGATCCCGACCAGATCATGCTGACGTCAGGCACGCTGCACGGCTTACGCATCGTGCTCGGCGCGATCCTCAAAACCAACGACCAGATCTGGTGCGAGGATCCCGGATACCCCACCGCTCGCGCGGCGATGCTCCATTGCGGCTATCGCGCCGTCTCCGTGCCGGTCGACGAGCACGGCCTGCGCGTCGCCAAGGGGCGGACGGTGGCACCCAGGGCTCGTGCGGCCTATGTCACGCCGTCGCATCAGTTTCCGCTGGGCGTGCAGATGTCGATGCCGCGCCGGCTCGAGCTTCTCGACTGGGCGAAAGAGGCCGGCGCTTTCGTGCTGGAGGATGATTACGACAGCGAGTTCCGCTATGACGGCGCGCCGCTGATGTCGCTTGCCGGCATCGATCAGCTCGAGCGCGTAATCTACATGGGCACGTTTGCCAAGACGCTGTTTCCCGGCCTGCGCATCGGCTATTGCGCGCTGCCGGAGCGCCTGATCGGGCCGGTCGCGACCGCGCGGGCCGCGCTCGACCGCTTTCCCGGTACGCTGATGGAAGGCGCGGTCGCGGACATGCTCAATTCCGGCGCCTTCGCCGCGAACTTGAAGCGCGTGCGAAAACTTTATCGCGAAGCGCGTGATGCACTGGCTGCGACGCTTGAGGTCGCGTCCGACGGACGGCTGTCGGTTCCCGTCCCCTCGCAAGGCCTACATCTGGTCGCGCAGTTCGAGCCATCGGTCGAATTGCGTGTCGCCTCGCGGGCCAAGCAAGCGGCCGGCGCGGAAGGCTGGCTGCTCGCCGACACCTATGCGCGCACCCGTCCCCTGCCCGGTTTCGTTCTCGGCTTTTCCGGCCATTCGGTTCCGCAACTTGTGGCATCAGCCGAAAAGCTCGCGAAGCAATCGCTGGCCGCGCTTCGCGGCAGCGAAAGGCCGACACGGCGCGCGTGACGAAGGTTCACTATGAGAATCGCGCGCGGCTTTCTAACATCGCCAAATCGAGGCCGGGATTTTCGTCATGACCCATTTTCGCGCGATGTGCGTGTGCGCGCTGTTCGCCTTGTCAACAACAACGCTGGCGCACGCCGGCACGGTGGGACGCGAGCAGGACATCGTCGGCTTGCGGCTTGGCCAGCGCGTGATGGTCGATGACGGCACCTGCCCAGCCGGGCAGATCAAGGAAGTGCGCGGTGCGAAGATGACCGAAAGCGGCATCACGGCGACCCGCACCTGTGTGCCTCGGTTTGGACCCAAGTCGAAATAGCTTGCGGACTACTTCGCCGGGTCGAACATGCACTGAAGGGTCGGCTTGGCGATCTTGGTGAAGGTCGGTCCGATCTCGGACTGCTTGGCGACCGGCACCCATTCGTTCTCGATGGTCGGCACGCCGGTCTCGCTGATGCCGCGAAGTAGCGCCTCGCGCAGGTCGCGGTCCTCGACAACGGCGGCGGCATGATCATGCAGGCAACCGCAGACTTCCTCCGGATGTGCCCAGCGCCCTAGCATGTGCGGCGCACATTGGCGCACGAAGTCGGTGCGCGGATCCGGCAACCTGTTGGGAGAGCGCACCTGAGCCTGGGCTGCGGTGATCGTAAGCAGGGACGCGAGGAAAGCTGCGGCGCAGATGCGAAACATGATTGGCTTTTCTTGATCCTACTGGTCTTTTTTCTTGCAATCAGATTCTTGCAATCAGATACGCGCGGCCATCACGATCGGCAGAGACACCTTGGCCCCAACCGGCGAGCCGCTATAGGCAAAGGTCCCGACGCCCGGCAGTCCGCTGTCGCTCGTTCCAGCCAGCGAGGACCCGGCGAGGACAAAGCCGAAAGCAAGGATGAAGCTGAGCGCCCGCATGTAAAGTCTCCAGTTCCCCGCGGCTGTGCGCCGCTACCGCTGGTTGGGTCATAACCATGGGCCGTTTCGTCCGTGATGCGCCAAAATGGGAAAATGGTTTCATCTTCGTGAGAATTGTTTCGTCGGCGCGCATGCGACGAAACATTGGGTCAAAAAACCCAATAATTTCAGTCAACTCGTCTGGCGGCCAACCGCTGCTTCGCGGCCCCCTCCGACTCTCCCACAGCCGCGGCGCGCGGCCCGCGGTCACCGTCCCGAGGCAGACGCTTCACACGCATTTTACGTTTCTCTGCTGAAGAGGAGCGCAAAGAAGCGCGAAGTTTCGCTGAACCGGGGACGTTCCAGCGACGACGGAAGCCTTCGAACAGCAATAAGCCCGGCACAAACCGAGGCTCGGGTTGAGGGATGGCCATCATGATGGCGAGAGATCGCGCAATTGGACGCGACGTGGACCAGGATCGCGCCAACGAGAGACAGGGTCAGCGCAGCGCCACCGGCGCGATGGCGCTGCAATCCGACCGTGGTTACGAGGTGGCACCGCAGGCGTTTGTGCGGCTAACCGGCTCGCATCTCGCAAAGCCGCGCTTCAGCCGCAGTCTCGTTACTGAGTGAAGAAGTCGCCACACTTCTGAATGTTGGTATCCGTCGGCCCCCACGGCATGATCGGCACGGTCGAGGTCGAATTCTTTGGCGAGCCCTCGATCAGCTTGTCGGAATAAACCATGTAAACCAGCACGTTGCGCTTGGTATCGCAGCCTCGCACGATCTGCATCCTCTTGAAGAACAGCGAGCGGCGCTTGCGGAACATGTCGTCGCCCTGCTCCAGCTTGTCCTTGAACTTGATAGGACCAACCTGCCGGCACGCGAGCGAGATGTCAGAGACCTCCTCGGCCAGCCCCAGCCAGCCCTTGAAGCCGCCCTTCTCCGGCACCGTGAAATGACAGGCCACGCCCTCGACCTCGGGATCGTCGAGGCCATAGGTCGCGAGCTTGTCGTTCGGGCTCAGCCATTTGAACACGGTGGAGCGGCGGAAGATCAGATCGGGCTCGTCGGCGGCTTGGGCAAAGCTGGTCGGCAAGGCTATTAGCAGGAGGAATAAAGCGAGGCCTTTCAAGCACATGCCTGAAAGACCGGGGAAACGAGATGACATGAAGTTCTCCGGTAACAAGTCACCGCAATGTAGGGATGGGAGGGCTGATCAGGAAGGCGACCAGCCTGCCCACGCGGCTGCTGTTTACTGGTCTGTGAGGCTTTTTTGCTACGGCTTGGACAAAATTGGCTGATAGCTGAACCGGTCTGCTGGTGAACGCGTATCCCCTTTGCGAGACTAACTACTGATTTGGAATACGGATTCGAGGATGAATAGCGTGAGCGTGACCAGTTCTTCTGCCGCAAGGGCGCAGTTGTGGCGGGTCGCCATTTTGACGGCGGCGGGTGCGATCGGCACCACGACCCATGCGGAAGCCGCGATGTATTACTGGTCGGACTATACCGACGGTTCTTACTACTACCACCAGCCGCAACCGAAGCTCGTTCGCCCGAAGCCGCTCAAACGCGGAACTGTCTTGGGCAAGAACAAGAAAGAGACCGCGGAGAAGGAGACCGGCGCCAAGCCGCAAGGGCCTCTGGTCATCGCCATCTCGATCGACCGGCAGAGGGTGACGGTCTACGATTCCAACGGCGTGTTCGCGGAATCGCCGGTGTCGACCGGCATGAAGGGTCATCCCACGCCGATGGGCGTGTTCAGCGTCATCCAGAAACACAAATTCCACCATTCCAACATCTATAGCGACGCGCCGATGCCATACATGCAGCGCATCACCTGGTCGGGTGTCGCCATGCATGCCGGCGTCCTGCCCGGCTATCCCGCCTCTCATGGCTGCATCCGCATGCCGATGGCGTTCGCGGTGAAGATGTGGAATTGGACGAAAATGGGCGCGCGCGTGATCGTGACGCCCGGCGAGATGACGCCGCACAGCTTCTCGCATCCCCTGCTCGCGAGCCTGCGCGTGCCGCCGCAACCCGCGGCGAGCCTGGATCAGCAGCCAACGACGACGGTCGCCGACAAGGCGGACAAAGACGCGCCCGAGGCAAAGTCTTCTGAGAGCAAGGCCGAAGAGACCAAGGCCACCGAGGTCAGGAGTGTGAGCGCCGCGCCGGCGATGGAGCTGCGCTCGACCGTCGGCCACACCGTGATATCGGACGCAACCATCGGCAACGCGATGGCGCGCGAGGAACCCTCCGCCGACAAGGCAGCTCCCAACGAAGACGCAAAGACGGACGGTGCGAAAACCGCCGACGCATCCGAACCGGCAAAACCGAAATCGGACGAGGCGACCGCCAAGCCTGAACCTGCAAAAACCGAAGCGACCGAGGTCAAGAAGCCCGATGCTGCGGGAACGGCGCCGACGCCTGCACAACCCACCGCCGATGCGAAAAAGGATCAGACCCGCGTCGCCGAGCCCGCGCCAGCCGCAAAGCCCGAGCCGCCGAAGCGCGCGGGGCAGATCGCGGTCTTCATCAGCCGCAAGGATTCCAAGGTCTATGTGCGGCAGAACTTCTCGCCGCTGTTCGAAGCGCCCGTGACGATCGCGGCCAGCGACCGTCCGCTCGGCACGCATGTCTTCACCGCGGAAGCCGACAAGAGCGATGCCAACGCGCTGCATTGGTCGGTGGTGTCGATGCCCGTCGCCGTCCGCTCGGTGGAGCGTGACGACGACAGCCGCATGACGCGCCGCCAGCGCATGGCCGCCGTCATCCCGATCGCCGCCAAGCCCGTGATCTCGCCGGATAGTCCGGCCGAGGCGCTCGACCGCATCTCGATCGCCGCCGACACCATGGCGAAGATCAACGAGATGCTGACTACAGGCAGCTCGATCATCGTCTCCGACCAGGGCATCAATCAGGGCGAAACCGGCGAAGGTACGGATTTCATCGTTCGTCTGCGCTAATTGCGCTGTGGCGCGCATAACGCGGTATTGAGCACGCTTGGTCACGCGCCCGGAGTATGATCCGTCCCCGGATCAACTTGGGGGACGTTGCCATGCTGAACCGCAGGACAATGCTCACCGCAGCGCTCGCCGCGCTCACGAGCCCCGTCGCGACTCGCGCACTTGCGCAGGGGTCGATGAGCAAGATCTCGGCTTACGCCTTCTCCTTCCCCGCGCTCTCGGGCGACGATATCCGGCTTGCGTCCTTCACCGGCCGGCCGCTGCTGATCGTCAACACGGCTTCGCTCTGCGGCTATACTCCGCAATATGCCGGCCTTCAGGAACTCTGGAGCCAGTTCCGCGAACGTGGACTGACCATCATCGGCGTGCCCTCCAACGATTTCGGCGGCCAGGAGCCGGGCGGCGTGACGGAGATTTCGGAGACCGCTCATCACCAATACGGCGTTACCTTCCCGATCGCCGCCAAGGCTGTCGTGATCGGTCCCAAGGCTCATCCATTCTACAAATGGGCCGCGGATGCTCGACCAAAGGAGGTTCCGCGCTGGAACTTCCACAAATACCTGATCGGCCGCGATGGCTACATCGCCGAGGTTTTCGCTTCGGCCGTCGACCCGACCGACACCCGCGTCAAGACGGCCGTCGCCAAGTCGCTTGCCGATAGCTGAGCCGATCTCACGTGCTTGGGCACAATTGCCCGGCGGGGCGAAACAGCCGTTGCATTGGCGATGGCCCACCATCTAGGCTAGGATTGTCTGGGGCGGACAGGTTCGGACAGCGGCAAAAAAGCTACGGCCGAACAACGGGATCATTCTATCGAGGACAACATCATGCGTGTTGCGGCAGGACTTATTTTGGCGAGCGCAATCTCTCTTGCGATGGCGAGCGCCGCATGGTCGCAGACCCCGGCCGCGAAGCCCGCGGCAGCCACGCAAGCCGCCCCCGCCGCAGCGCCGGCGGCGGCCCCTGCTCCCACCGCGGCCGCCAGCTCGCCAGCGGCGGCACAAGGCGCGCAGCCAGCACGCGCCGCCTGCAGCAATCCCAATGCGCTCGGCGTCGCCCGCACCGTCGAGATCGACACCACGGGTGGTCCGGGGTTCGGCTTCGAGCACTTCAAGGAGCTCGACTTCCTGCGCGACCACGAGGTGGTGCTGACCTTCGACGACGGTCCCTGGCCGAACAACACGCCCGCGGTGCTGAAGGCGCTGGCCGATGAATGCACCACCGGCATCTTCTTCCCGATCGGTAAGCACTCGACCTACGAGCCGGAGATCTTGAAGAAGGTCTACGCGGCCGGCCACACCGTCGGCGCGCACACCTGGTCTCATGCCAATCTCAACAACAAGAAGCTCACCGACCAGCAGAAGAAGGACGAGATCGAGAAGGGGTTCTCCGCAGTGAAATGGGCGCTCGGCGGCATCTCGCCCTCGCCGTTCTTCCGCTTCCCGGCGTTGCAACATCCGCCGGAGATGGTCACCTATCTCGGCAACCGCAACATCGCGATCTTCTCCTGTGATCTCGACTCCTTCGACTTCAAGGCCTCCAAGCCCGAGAAGGTGATCGACACCGTGATGAAGAAGCTGACCAAGCTCGGCAAGGGCATCATCCTGATGCACGACTTCCAGAAGCACACCGCCGAAGCGCTGCCCGCGCTGCTGCAGCAGCTCAAGGCCGGCGGCTACAAGGTCGTGGCGATGCGCGCGAAGAGCCCGGTGTCGACGCTGCCCGAATACGACCAGGAGCTGCTCAAGGACGTCAAGCTGCCGACGGTGAGCCAGCGCCCGGTCAACAGCGTGGTGACGACGGTCTCGGAATAGTCGCGCCGTTGTCTTTCCGTTTCGAAGGCTACGTCATCGTCTCCGCCGACGGCATGCTTGCCGACGCGCGCCACGTCATGCCCGACAGCCTGAAGTTCGAGGGCGACAAGAGGTTCTTCGAGCAGTCGCTCGATCGTGCCGCGCTGATCGTGCACGGCCGACACTCGCATGAAGGACAGCCGAATTCGCCCAAGCGAAAGCGGCTGATCCTGACCCGCAAGATCGCCGCGCTCGCGGTCGATCCGGAGATGCCGAATGCGACACTGTGGAATCCGCTTGGCGCGAGCTTCGAGGAGGCATGCGCCTTCGCCGACGTGTCCTCGGGCACGGTCGCGATCATCGGCGGCCCCGTCGTATTCGACATGTTCATGGACCGCTACGACACCTTCTGGCTCTCGGAAGCCCCGCAGGTGCGCCTGCCCGGCGGCGAAGGCTGCTTCGTCGGTGTGCCTGAGCGGACACCGCATGAGGTGCTTGCGGCGCATGGGATGAATCCAGGTGAAGCGCATGTGCTCGATGCCGCGCACGGCGTCACCGTCACACCGTGGCGACGGGGATTGCGCACGGCAAACGCGTGATGCGTGTCGTAGCCGGGATCAGTGCAGCGATATTCGGGATCACTACTCCCGCACGTCGCTTCACTCATCCGGGGCTACCGTCCCCTACTCAGTTCGCCTGAGAAACGCCCCGAACGCGCGCGGGCCGTCGCCGACCTTGACCTCGCCGATCACCCTCAGCTCGACGGCATCGATGATGCTGAGGGTGTTGCTCTCCCAATTCGCGACGATGATGCGCTTGCCGTCGGCGGTCGCGGCGATGCCTTCCGGATAGTCACCGACATTGATGCGCTTGACGGGTTTCAGCGTCGCGAGATCGAACACGCTGACGGTGCCGCCATACTGGTCGGTGGCGAAGCCGTGGCCCAAAGCCAGCGCCACGGCATAGGGCCGCATGCCCACCGGCACGCGACCGGTCTCCCGCGCCTCGGCGATATCGATCACGGAGACGTCGTTCGAGCCGACATTCGCCGTGAACGCTCGCTTACCATCGGCATCGATGGTAACGCTGAACGGCCGCGTGCCGACCTTGACGACCGCGCGCCGTTCGCGCGTCGCGGTGTCGACGATGGAGACGTTGTCGTCGTCGCGATCCGCCGACAAGAGCAATTTCCCGTCCGGCGTCACCGCAAGCCCGGAGGGCGAGGCGCCGACCGCAATGCTCGCCACGACGCCCTCCGCCTGCGGGTCGATCACGCGCACCGCAGCCGCGTACCAGTCGGCGACGTAGACGACCTTGCCATCCGGCGCCACGGCGATACCGAGCGGGCCGCCGCCGACGTCGACCCGGCCAACCACACTGCGCGCCGCGGCATCGACCACAGTCAACGCCTTGCCATCAGGGCTCGTCACATAGGCGAAACGACCGTCGGCGGAGACGGCCACGCCCGCCGGCTTGCCGCCGATCGCGATGGTGGCGACGGCTCGCGAGGTCGCGAGATCCACCACCGTGAGATCGTCGCTGAGCTGGTTGGTGACGAACGCCTCCTCGGCTGAGGCCCGGCCGAGCCCCGTCGCGAAGCTGGCGGCCAGCGCCGCCAACACCAGAACGCGCACGCTTCAGCTTCCGCTCTCGATCTTCTTCTTCAGCGCCTCGAGGCCGCCCTTGTAGAGCCCGCTCACCGCCTTCACCGCGGCCTCGTCGCTGAGCTCCGGCGGCGGGTCATTGTTGGGAAAGCCGCGATAGAACGCGCCGGCCCATTCCAGCTTCGTCTTGCCTTCGGGCGCTGGCGACACCGTCAGCGTCGAGGAATAGTTGGTGACCGGCAGCACCTTCACGTCGACCGCCGTGATCCGGTAGGAATAGCTCATCATGTCGGGCTCGAACTTATAGAGCTCCTCGTCGACGGTGGCGCCGCCGGCAAGCGTCAGCCGCCGCGTCGCCCCGATCTCATTGCCCTTCTCGCCCTCGGTCTTGCTGACGCCGGCGAGCCAGCTCATGTCCTGGAAATTGCCGATCACCGCCCACACCTTGGCCTGCGGTGCGTTGATCTCGATGGATTCCCGCACCTTCTGCCGGGTCGGCCCGTGCGCCCAGGCTGCCGTCAGGGCCGTCGTCCCCACCGCCAGCGCCGCCACAACGGCCAGCGCCGTCCTCTTCGTCACCCTCATGTCGTGTCCTCAAATGTGTATCGTTGGTCTCTTACGCGACTGACGCACGCTGCGGCCATCGTAGCGCAGTTTTCGACGGGATCGAGGCCCCTCGTGGTAGCCGGTGGTCTGGGGGGCGTGTTCACCCCCCTGTCCTGAGCCCCCTACTCGTCCTGGAGCGCCGTATCGATGAATCCGGCCGGATCGTCGCAAAACTCGCGCAGCACCTTGAAATGGTCGATCTCCCATAAGGTCGCCGGCTCCAGTCCGCCTTTGGTCAGTCGCAACAAGGTCGCATTGGGATAGGCCATCAGCATCGGCGCGTGCGTAGCCATGATGACCTGGCAGATGCGGGAGTCCTCCATCCGCCGCAGCAGCTTCAGGAATTCGATCTGGCGCGCCGGCGAGAGCGCGGATTCCGGCTCGTCAAAGATGAAGATGCCCTGGCGCTGGCAACGCTCCTCGAAGAAGCGCAGGAAACCTTCGCCATGCGAGTGGGAGAGGAAGTCAGGGCCAACCGCGCCGACGTCGCGCGCAGCCTGATCGAGATATCTCGCAACTGTGAAAAAACTTTCGGCACGAAAGAACCAACCGTTGGTGATCTTGGGCAGCCAGCTCGCGCGCAGCGCCTTCGACAATTGACCACCCATCTTCTCCAGCGCTTGGGAGTGATCGACCGGCATATAACCCTTGCCGCCGCCGGCGTCGTCGTAGCCGGCAAGCGCCGCAACGCCCTCCAGGATCGTGGATTTCCCGGTGCCGTTCTCTCCGACGATGATGGTGATGGGGGCTTCAAAGCTGAGCTCGAAGTCATCGGCGAAGATGGGAAGGCAAAACGGATAAGATTCCCGATTGGATATCTTCGACGGCTCAAGCCAGACTCGTTTCAAATAGGGAGCGGGCAAATTGATCGTGCGATTGCCTCTTCTGCCCATATCCGAGTCCCCAGTTGCTGTCAGATCCGGTCATCGACCGGAACATAACAGGAACAATATGTACAGGGAAGTGGCATTTTCGCCCGGCCACAAGCCCCGGTCGTGCCCTAGTCCAGTGCCTCCAGCACCAGCTCCATGGTCATCAGCACGGGATTGTCGCCGCGGACGAGGCGGCCCTCGGCGAGGCCGCCGGTGTAGTCGACCAGGGCAACATCGAGCTCCGCCTCCAGCGCACCAGAGCGTCCCGGGGCGATCGCGCCGGCCGTTACCGCCAGCTCGGTCGCAAACGGCTCGGTCACACCGCCATGGACGAAGCGCGCGCCAATGGTCGAGCCGACGCCGCCATGGATTTTCGCACGCGCGATGCCGTGCTCCCGGCAAAAGCCTTCGAGAGCCCCAGCGAAGTCCTGGTTTGGCCGCAGCCGCAATGCGAAGGCGCGGGCAGTGCTGCGCGCGCCGCTAGCCTCAGCGGCCACCGGCCCGAACAGCTTGAAATTGGTCTCGCCGTCCGGCTCCGCCGTGAACACCGCGCCGTCGATGCCGAACGCTGCAACCTCGAACGGCTCGGCGACGACAGTCTCCTCCGGCAGCATGTGGCCGCCGCTGGCGCGGCCATCCGCCTCGGTCCAGAGCCCGTGGCAATGAAAGAACGGCGCGCCGTCGCGCCTGCCCAGCGTCAGGCTGCCGAGCTTCACCCGTGTCACGCCCTGGGGGCGAAAGGTCTCGCTGTAGAACGCAGCGTTCTCAGAAGTCTTCGACAGCGCCGGCATCACGTAGGCGAACGGGCCGAGCGCGCCCTGACCGAAGTTGAGCACGCCGCCTGCAAACCCCTGCGCCGCAAAGCCGCGGCGCGCGGCTTCCAGCAGCGGCATGCCGGCCTCGAGCCTGAACGAAAAGGCCCGTCCCCTCGCCTCCACCCACTGGATGCGCTCCGCGACCGGTGAGCCCGGCTGCTTGATGCTCCGCATGATCTGCGCTCAGCCCGCCTGCTTGTTGTCGAGATCGAGCAGGCCGCGCGCCTCGAGCTCGTCACGCACCATCCGCTTGGGGATCTTGCCATAGCCCGACTTCGGCAGCGCCTCCCAGAAGAAGAAGCGCTTCGGCATCTTGTAGCGCGGCACCTTGGGGCCAAGGAAGGCGGCCATCTCCGCCTCGCTCACGGGCTTTGCACCTTCGCGCGCAACGCAAACGGCAACGCCAACTTCACCCCAGGTTGGATCTGGCACGCCGAGGACGGCAACCTCGCCGACCGCGGGGTGCGTCAGGATCTTCTCCTCGATCTCGCGCGGATAGATGTTGGAGCCGCCGGAGATGTACATGTCGGAGGCGCGTCCCGTGATGTAGACAAAGCCCTCCTCGTCCATGTGGCCGAGATCGCCGGTGCGAAACCAGCCGTTGCGAAACGACTTCGCATTGGCCTCGGGGTTATCGTAGTAGCCGGCGAACACCGCGGGCCCGATCACGCAGATCTCGCCGCTCTGGTTGGCCCCAAGCTCACGCCCCTCATCATCCTGGATCGAGACCTGCATGCCCGTGCGCTCGAAACCGCAGGTGCCGATCTTGACGTGCGGGCCGTCCTCGACGTCGTGCAGCGCCGCCGGCAGCACGGTGATGTTGCCTGTGACCTCGCCGAGGCCAAAATACTGCACGATGACCTTGCCGAGCTTGTTCAGCGCGGTCTTCTGATCTTCGCGATACATCGGCGCGCCGGCATAGATCACGTGGCGCAGCGAGGAATGGTCGAATTTGTCGACCGCGGGATGCTCGACCATCATCTTCAGGATCGTCGGTACGGTGAAGAGATTGCCGACGCGATGCGTCTCGATCAGGCGGAACGCCTCGCCGATGTCGAATTTTTCGGTCGGCAGCAGCACGGTGCACGCGCCGCGCGCGGTCTGCATCAACTGATGCACGCCGGCGCCATGCGACAGCGGCGCGACCACGAGCGATGCATCCGCCTCCGTGGTGCCCGGCGTCAGATCGGCAAGGTGATTGGTCACCACAAAACCCATCTGGCCATGCGTGAGCACCGCCGCCTTGGAACGGCCGGTGGTGCCGGAGGTGAAGAAGAACCAGCAGGGATCGTCATGCTCGACGGCGACGTTCTCGATCTTGGCACCGGCATACCTGTTGATCGCCTGCGCAACGGTGGTCTCACCGAACACGCCGTCACCAATGCGCCAAATGAACTCCAGCGCGCCGCCGGTCACGGCTGCGGCATGCTCGGGAAAATCGCCATGGCACAGGAATCCCTTGGCGCCCGAAGCCTGCGCGAGATAGGCGACCTCGTCCGGCATCAGGCGGAAATTTGTCGGCACCCAGATCGCGCCGAGGCGGAATGCGGCGAACATCGAGAAGAACATCTCGTCGCCATTCTTGGAATGGACGAGGACACGGTCGCCTTTGATGATGCCGCGCGCGGCAAGCGCCGCTGCGAGCGCGGAGGTCTGCGCGTCGATCTCGCGCCAGCTCCATGATCTATCGCCCCACACGAAACCCGGCCGCGACCCGTGCCGCCGCGCATTCTGGGTCAGCATGTAAGCAAGGTTCATGACGCGGCGCGACATCCGCAGTGGCTGCATGGGCTTCCTCTTGGCTGGCGGACGGCGCGTAGGCGGACCGCTATTCGCAGTCCATTTATCGCCATCATCGGCGGCGCCGCAAGGCCGCTCGCCGCAGAGCCTCATTACGGCATCTTGAACGCGAATGGCGTCGTCGAGATCGCCTTCTCCTTGAAGCAGGATGGCGAGCCGTGCCCGCCGCAATAGCCGCCATGCAGCTCGAAGCGGATAGCACGCGCCGCGCCCTGTTGGCATTCCTGATCAGCGTGTCGTTGAGGGAATCTTAAACATGATCGGCGCAACCTTGAACTCTCTCCGCGTACAGAGTTCCGCACCATGTCCAAAGCGCCCGCCTTTCTCCTGTTGTCGCTGGCACTCGCCGGATGTGCCGCGGCCCCGCAAGCGCGGCTTGCGTCCGATCCCGCTTTCGCTCCGGCGCGCTATGCCTGGGACGGTGCTGGTGAGGATCCCAATCAACCCAAGCCAGCGCACACGTCGCGGACCGCCGCCCGAAACGAGCAGGACAAGTCGGTCGCGGCACTCCAGCCATACTCGAAGGAGTGGTGGCAGGCCCAGGACGGTATCGAGGCCGACGAGGAGTCACGGGTCAAGCGATCGCTCGTCATCTGCAAGGGCTGCCTGCGGCCGCAGCCTGCGGAGGATTCGCGTCTCGCCAAGGCGGCCGATTGAACCAATCCGCCACCGCAATACTCTACTGAGATATGCCGCCGGCCGGACATTCCGGTCTATAAGCGCGGGTAGAACCGATCTCAGGACATCCCATGCTCACCCGCCGCACATTCGTCGCAGCCTCGCTTCTCGCCACCGTCAATGCGGCCGCCGCGCAAGCCCCCTCGGCCAACGACCCCGTCGCGATCCTGACCGCGATCTACACCCGCGCCGCCAAGGGCAAGGGCGCTGGCGGGGGCGCCTTCATCATCGAGAGCAAGGCCGCCAAGGCAAAATATCTCTCGAAATCGCTGGTCGCGCTGTGGGCCAAGGCCGACGCGCACACGCCGAAGGGCGATGTCGGGCCGGTCGATTTCGATCCCGTCACCAATTCGCAGGAACCCGACGTCAAGTCGTTCAAGGTCGACACGGAGACTCTCGAGGCCGACAAGGCCACGATCGCGGTGACCATCACCGGGCATCGCAACGACCGCAAAACCACCGACCAGGTCGTGCGTTATGAGTTCGTGCGCGAGGCCAATGGCTGGAAGATCGACGACATCACGGGCTCATCCGACGGGCAAGCCTGGTCGATCCGCAAGATGCTGATTGGCTCGCTGAAGAGCTGACGGGAGACGACATGAGCGACGTCATCGACAACAGGGGCCATCACCGCTTCGAACTCGAGGTGGAAGGCCATCTCGCCACCGAGCATTACAGGCTCGACGGCAACGTCATCACCTTCGAGCATACGGAGGTACCGAAAGAGCTCGGCGGCAAGGGCGTCGGCTCAAAGCTGGTGCAAGGCGCGCTCGACCAGGTTCGCGCCGCAGGATTGGCGCTGATCCCGCAATGTCCGTTCGTAAAGGCCTGGATCGAAAAACATCCAGACTACGCGGATCTCGTGAAGAGATAAGCGACCGCAGGGCCGCCGATCTCGCGACGGGCCTTGCGGACGCACATGCCTACTGCCCGTGCTTGAGCATGTCCTGATCGCTCAGCTCCCAATCCTGCCAGAGCTGGAGAATGCCGAGCAGCACCACCAGCGCGCCGAGGCTGGTATGGTAGACGCGCAGAACGCCCTCGCCGGAATAGCCGAGGACATAGGGCGAGACGATCAGCCAGAACCCGACCAGGATCGTCGCCACCTCCTGCCAGCGCTGCAACGCGACATATTCGAGCTGGCCGAGGCCAAACACGACCAGGCCAACTGCGACCGTATTCAGGATCAGCACCTGGTGTCCGACGATCGCCGCTTGATCCTGGACGGGAAACCACGGCGAGGCAACGATCAGCGCGCCGAGCAGCATCCCGCACCAGTCCTCCCATGTTCGATGAGTATTCAGATAACCAAAGTCCGACATCGTAACCTCCTACAAAGAGGCATACGTCGGCGGCTGGCGATCACGACACTCCGAATGTTCAGCGACCCTGCCGGCCGCATTCGGGCGTATGTCCTACACCAAGACGTGGGAACCGGCAGCACGGTTGCAAGAGCGGACCGGTGGTTTTTTGCCGGCGAGGCGGCAGCGCGCAAACGACAATCCAGCGCCCCAGGCGGAGAAGCGGAAGTCATCCTTGACAAAGAGGGAGTGCGCAGACGGCCTGTCAGAATTCGATCCAAGCCAAGATCACCGCTGCAAAAATGACTCCGCAGATCATGAAGGTCGCAATAGGTCTTCCTCGCCAAGCATTGAAACGCGCTCGGTGATCCCAGGTCCAAATGCTATCGCCGGACGCGCGGAGCCGTTGAATGAACGGAGCCCACGCCTACGGCGAGCCCAGCTTCTGCAGCGCCTCGTGTGCGGTCGGCAGGCCTGGTCTCAACTCCAGCGCCTTGCGGAAGTCGCCGATCGCGCCCTGCTTGTCGCCGAGCCGCATCCTGGCCTGGCCGCGGTTGTTCCAGGAAAACGCATCCGAGGGATCGTATTGCAGCGCCTTGTCGTAGTTGGCAACGCTGCCTCTGTTATCGCCCTGAATGAGCCGGATCAGGCCGCGGTTGCGCCAGCCGCGCGCATCGGTCGGCGCCAGCCGGATCGCCTCGCCATAGTCGTCGGCGGCGCGATCGAGCTGCTCGCTGTCGCGATAGACGTTGCCGCGGTCGATATAGGCGAGCAGATCGGGCGCGAGCTTGATGCGCGTCGTGTAGTCGGCGAGCGCATGCGGCATGTCGCGCTTGCGATAGAAGGCCAGGCCGCGGTTGCCGTAAGCCAAGGCATAGTTGGAATTGAGCTTGATCGCGATGCCATAGTCACCGATCGCGCCGTCGAGGTCGCCCTTGTTGTAGCGGGACTCGCCGCGATTGTTGTAGGCAATCGCCAACGACGGATCGAGCTTGATCGCCTGATCATAGTCGGCGATGGCGCGGTCGAAATCGTGCCTGAAGGCGAAGACGCGGCCGCGATTGTTGAAGGCACAGGCCGAGGTCGGATCGATCTTGACGGCCTCGTCGAGATCGCTGAGCGCGGCGTCGAGCTCGCGCTTCTCGGTCAGGCCACGGCCGCGGTTACAATAGGCGGCGGCGAGCTTGCCGCCGGTCTCGCTCTTGGCGTCGATCACCGCCGAGCAGGCCTTGACGCGATCGTCCAGCGCGATCGTCGTCCCAATGCAGACGTCCCAGGCTCGTGCAGCCACCTCGCCGTCCGCGGCCGATGCCGGCGCAGCTCGGGCAAGCGTCAGCACCGCCAGCGAAGCCACGAGACCGATCGAGACACGCATGTGACGGATGTCTCCCCTGCAATGATTTCCCTTGGTCGTGCCTTGGCAGAGGCGGGTTCACACGTCTAGATCAGGGCCTCCAACGACACTTGGGAAGGAATTGGCATGCCGGCATCGGTACGCGACAACAAGGACAAGAGCCGCTTCGAGCTCGATGTCGGCCAGGAGGTCGCCTTCGCCAATTACCGGCTGACGCCGTCGGCGGTGATCATCACCCACACCGAGACGCCGCGCGCGCTGCGCGGCCGCGGCATTGCATCCGAGCTGGTCAAGGGCGTGCTGGAATTGATCCGGCGCGATGGCAGGAAGGTGGTCGCCGGCTGCGGCTTCGTGGTCGACTACCTCGACAAGCATCCGGAATATGCGGATCTCGTCGCGTAAGGCAAAACAACGCCAGGCATTAAAAAGGCCCGCGATCTCGCGGGCCTTTTTCGACGCCGACGGTGCTGCCGTCAGTGCTTGATCTCCGGCGGCAGCTTGCCGCCATTGGCGGCGAGCTTGGACATCACCTGCTTGTGCAGCCATACGTTCATGGTCGCGGAATCGTTGGTGTCGCCGGTGTAGCCGAGCTCCTTGGCGAGATCCTTCCGCGCGGCAAGGCTGGAGTCGATGTCGAGCGCCTTCATGAGGTCGACGATCGAGGTCCGCCATTCCAGCTTCTCGCCCTTGTGCGCGGCGACCGCCTTATCGACGATCGCGGCCACGTCGACGATCTGCGCGGGAGCGGCGGACGGCGCAGCGGAAGGTGCGGCCGACGGCGCCGAGGCTGAAGGAGCGGAGCCTGCCGGTGCTTCGCCGGAGGTCGCGCTGCCAGCCGGCGCAGCCGCGGCAGGATGGCTGCCGAAGATCGCGCTGACGATTTTACCGAAAATGCTCATGTCTGCTCCCCGAAAAGGATCCGTTGGAAGGGCCTTAAGGTGTCAACCTGTAGGCCAAGTTTCTGTGTCGCGTCCGCTGCCTGAGCGAAGCATGTCACAGCATCAGCTTATCTGCGGCGAAATGACGACCGAATGACATATTCACGGTTGCACTGCGACATCGAATTTCACCCAAGCGTGAGGGACAGCTCCCGCGAATGGGAGTACGCTTTCACTTCAGTTCGCGATCCCCGCCGGTCTTCGCGCCTGGCCTGGAATTGCGATTGTCTATGAAAGAGCGGCCGCGTGCGCCGTTTGCCGGCGCGGCATTCGGCCGCGCGGCAAGGGAGCAAGCGACCATGGCCACACTCTACCAGGGCAATGTCCCTATGGCCCAGCCTGCTGATGCGGCTGGACCGATCATCCGAACCATCCAACTGTCCGATCTGCACGACGCGCTCAAGCGCGGCTGGGAGGATTTCAAGGCGGTGCCGAGCCACGCCATCATCCTCTGCGTCATTTATCCGGTGCTCGGCCTCGTGCTCGCGCGCATCGCCATGGGCTATTCGGTGATACCGCTGTTGTTTCCGCTGGCCGCGGGCTTTGCGTTGATCGGCCCGTTTGCGGCGCTCGGCCTTTATGAACTCAGCAGCCGGCGCGAACGCGGCGAGGACGCCAGCGCCTGGGATGCCATGGACGTGCTGCGCTCGCCCTCCTTCGGCGCCATGCTTGGGCTCGGCACGCTCCTGCTCGCGCTGTTCGTGACCTGGGTTGCGACCGCGCAGGCGATCTATGTGGCGGCGTTCGGCTATGAAGGCGTCACCGGCATTTCGGACTTCCTCAAGCACGTGCTGACCACGCCGCAAGGCTGGTGGCTGATCGTGGTCGGCTGCGGTGTCGGCTTCCTGTTCGCGCTCGCCGCGCTCTGCATCAGCGTTATCTCGTTCCCGTTGATGCTCGACCGGCACGCTAGCGCCGGCGAAGCCATGGTGACCTCGCTGCGCGCCGTAGCGAAGAACCCGGTACCGATGGCGGCCTGGGGCGTGATCGTCGCAGTGCTGCTGGCGCTCGGAACCATCCCGGCATTCCTTGGTCTCGCCGTGGTCATCCCTTTGCTCGGCCATGCCACCTGGCATCTCTATCGCAAGGTGATCGTGTCGGATCCCAATGCAAGGCATGACGCTCCGCCGCCGCGCCCACGCAAGCCGGCGGCTGATTTTCCCGCCAACCTGTTCCCGTGGCGGAATCGGTCGGAGTGAAACGGAATTACATTGCTGCGAGTCCGCCGGTTGATCGCTTACGGACTCGCCCAATATCGTTCCTTTAACCCTGCTCGTAGTTGAGTAGACGCCATAGGTTTATGGGCCTTGTTTTAGCCGCGGTTGGAACCGACATTCCGCGCCGCCGGTCATGCCACTTCACGGAATCGATTTGTTCTGATGACCCCGACGATCTCTCGTCTCGCCCTTGCAGCCTTCGCCCTCACCGCCTCGATCGCTTCAGCCGGGCCCACGCTCGCCGCAGTCGCATGCGGTTCCGGCAATTTCGATGCTTGGGTTGCCGACTTCAAGGCCGAAGCCGCCTCCAAGGGCATCTCGCAGCAGGCGATCACGGCCGGCCTTGCCGGCGTCACGCTGGATCAAAGCGTGCTGTCGCGGGACCGCTCGCAAAAGGTCTTCAGCCAGAGTTTTGAGGAGTTTTCCGGCCGCATGGTGCCGCCGCGCATGCAGCGCGGCTCCAACATGATGAAGCAGTACGGCTCGGTGCTGTCGCGGATCGAGCAGACCTACGGCGTGCCGGGCGAAGTGCTCGTCGCCATCTGGGGGCTGGAGACCGATTTCGGCGTCAATACCGGCAAGTTTCCGACGCTGCGCTCGCTCGCGACGCTCGCGTATGACTGCCGGCGCGCCGAGCAGTTTCGCGGCGAGCTGATGGACGCGCTGCGCATCGTCCAGCGTGGCGATCTCGCGCCGAACGAAATGAAGGGTGCCTGGGCCGGCGAGCTCGGCCAGACTCAGTTCATGCCGTCATCCTGGATGAAATATGCCGTCGACTTCGACGGCAATGGCCGGCGCGACCTCCTGCACAGCCCGACCGACGTGCTCGCCTCGACCGCCAATTATCTTTCGAACTACGGCTGGCAGCGCGGCAAGGATTTTGAGCCCGGCGGCCCCAACTTTGCGGTGCTCCAGCAATGGAATAAGAGCGAGGTCTACGCCAAGACGGTCGCCTATTTCGCGACGCAGCTCGCGCGCGCCCCCTAAAGCATGATCCGGAAAAGTGCGCAGCGGTTTTCCGAAAAAGATCATGCACAAACAATAACCCAACGCGCGATGACGGTTCATGCTGATCTCATCGCGCGTTAGCAAGCTTCAAAGAAATTAGGGCCGATCGCGTCGCGACCGGCCCTCCTTGGCTTCCCTGTCGTTTTACTTGCCCGCGGTGGCGTGCATCGCCTTGTTGAGGTGCGCGCCGCACATACCCATCTTGCCGTTCAGCAGCGCGTCCTGAGCCGCAGCGATCTCCTTCTGCGCGGTGAGCTTGCTGTCGCCGTCGGACATGTTCTCGATCGCGGTCTCGGTCTGCTCGAGATTGGTAGAGCTGCATCCGCCCATCTTCTTCGCGGCCTGCGCGGGAGCGACGGCAAATGCGACGGCGGCGATTGCGATGACCCCTAGTAACGTCTTCATTGTTACCTTCCTTCTCTTATATTGTTGCGCAGCCCGACGTCATTGCCGGAATCTGCGGATGATATTGTTGGTCGACCGCCGCAAGTTTTGAGAATGAATTCCCCGCGAGAATTGCGTGATGTTGCGCGACGCGCAGAGCTCTCATGCGAAATTTCTGATTTTCATTACAGTTTTGTAATTTCGCTCTCACACGCTCGGCGTGTGTGCACCGCAACGAAGATGATGTGGTCGGGGTCACACAGACCGAGCTTGGGCCCAGTGACCAGGCTCGTGCGGGAATCGGTACCGTCCACGCTCGAAGCTGGCTGAGCACTCCAAACGCCCCAGACTCGACAACAGCCTTCCCGTCGATGGCTTCAGAGATGACAAAAGAGTGAACCATTACTCAATTTTATGAATCATAATGCATGCGATTCGCGCATAGGACGGGATGCTGCGAATTCCGCCTGGCGGCTTGCAGCGGGCCTCTCGGCGACATATTTTTGTAACAGATGGAACCAACAGAAAATGCTATAAACCCGTGATTTCACGGGATGTTATTGCGACTTCAGGTCCAGTGGGCCCAGCTCTCGGGCGGGATCGCCAACCGGTTAATCGATCCTTACCGTCGCTATGCGCTGTTCGCTTAGCTGCATCGCAACATCGGAACTTCCGCACTGCAACAGTCCCATCTATATTCATTTCAACGATGACGCCCAGGTCAAGGGTTGAATCGAACTACAGGAGACTACCATGCTGCTCTCGCTCATCCGTATGATCCACGCGTTCCGGGACTATCAGCGCAATGTCGCTGAACTCTCGCAGCTCAGCGATCGCGAGCTGGCCGACATCGGCCTCGACCGCTCGGACATTCCGCGCGTTGCCGCCGGAGCCTACAAGGGCTGATTGGCCCTTCACGGACCGGACCAACCGATAGCGCCCGCCTCGTGCGGGCGTTGTCGTTTCTAGGGTGAGAAACGCCATCACGGCGATTCCACTCGACACTGAAAAGCGCTACCTGTCGCGCCCATGACAGGATCCAACTCCAAGACCGTACACATCATCGGCGCGGGCCTCGCCGGTTCTGAAGCAGCCTGGCAGATCGCCAGATCAGGCGTATCCGTGGTGCTGCACGAGATGCGGCCGAGCCGTATGACCGAGGCCCACCGCACCGACGGACTCGCCGAGCTCGTCTGCTCGAATTCGTTCCGCTCCGACGATGCCGCCAACAACGCCGTCGGCCTCCTGCACGCCGAAATGCGTCGTCTCGGCTCTCTGATCATGCGCGCGGCGGACGCCAACCAGGTTCCCGCAGGCGGTGCGCTGGCCGTCGACCGCGAGGGCTTCTCCGCGGCCGTGACCAAGGCGCTGAACGAGCATCCCCTGATCGAGATCGCTCGCGGCGAGGTCGCCGACCTGCCGCCGGCCGAGTGGGACAATGTGATCGTTGCGACCGGTCCCCTCACCTCCGCGACCTTGGCGGAGGCGATTCGCGAACTGACCGATGAAAACGCGCTCGCCTTCTTCGATGCGATCGCGCCGATCGTGCACCGCGACTCCATCGACATGTCGGTCGCATGGTTCCAGTCGCGCTATGACAAGGTCGGCCCCGGCGGCAACGGCGCCGACTACATCAACTGCCCGATGACGAAGGAGCAGTATGACGGCTTCGTCGCCGCGCTGATTGCCGGCGAGAAGACCGAGTTCAAGGAGTGGGAGACCAACACGCCCTATTTCGACGGCTGCCTGCCGATCGAGGTGATGGCCGAGCGCGGGCCCGAGACGCTGCGTCATGGGCCAATGAAGCCGGTCGGGCTGACCAATCCGAACGATCCGACGACCAAGCCGTACGCGATCGTGCAGCTTCGCCAGGACAACAAGCTCGGCACGCTCTACAACATCGTCGGCTTCCAGACGAAATTGAAGTATGGCGAGCAGCAGCGCATCTTCCGCAGCATTCCAGGCCTGGAGAACGCCGAGTTCGCGCGCCTTGGCGGTCTGCATCGCAACACCTTCCTCAACTCGCCAAAGCTGCTCGACGGCCAGCTCCGCCTGCGCGCGCAGCCGCGGCTGCGCTTTGCAGGGCAGATGACGGGCTGCGAGGGCTATGTCGAATCTGCCAGCATCGGCCTGATTGCCGGCCTCTATGCGGCAGCGGATGCGCGTGGCGAGCAGCTCACGAGCCCGCCCGCGACGACCGCGCTGGGCTCACTGCTCGGCCATATCACCGGCGGCCATATCGAGACGATCGAGCCGGGCACGCGCTCGTTCCAGCCGATGAACATCAATTTCGGCCTGTTCCCGCCGCTCGCGACTCTGCCGACCAAAAAGCCGGATGGCACGCGGCTGCGCGGCAACGAGAAGACGATCGCCAAGAAGCAGGCGCTGAGCGCCCGTGCGCTCGCCGATCTCGATCGCTGGATCGCCGATCACCAAAACATCGCCGCAGCGGCGTGAGCCTGTCATGAGCCTACCCAAAGAAGACGCCGCGGTGCTCGCGGCGCGCTGGACCGAGGGCGTGCTTTTGAAGCGCGACATGTTCTCGACCGTCGAGCGCGGCCGTTTCAGGAATGAGCCCGAGGAGGTCGATGCGGTGCTGCGCCGGCTCGACGAGGTACCGTGGTGGTCGTTCGTGCTGGCGCGCCATTTGTTCGCGCGCGAGAAACATGTGCTGGCGCTGGCCAAGGGCCTGAACGTCGGCCCCGAGCTGCTATGGGCCGGGCGTCGCGCGCTGGTCCGCGGCTTCGTCGATGGCGTCGCGCTGCATCTGGCCAAGCCGCACGGCAATGTCGCCTATTTCCGTTCCGCCAAGGACGCGTTGCGCCGGCTGCGCCGCGCCGGCATCTGCCACAACGACCTTGCGAAGGAGCAGAACTGGCTGGTCGGCCGCGACGGCCGCGCCTATGTGACCGATTTCCAGCTCGCCGCCTGCTTTGAGCGTCGCGGTCGGCTGTATCGCATTCTCGCCTATGAAGATCTCCGGCATCTGCTGAAGCACAAGCGCTCCTATGCGCCCGAGGCGCTGACGCCCAGGGAGCGCAAGATCCTCGCCAAGAAATCCTTTGCCGCGAGCCTTTGGCTCGCCACCGGCAAGAAGGTCTATCGCGCGATCACCCGCGGTCTTTTCAATTTCACCGACCGCGAGGGCGGTGGCCGCAGGCTCGTCAACGACGCGCCGGTGCTGGTCGATTTGATCCGCAAGAATCCCGCCGTGCGCGATACCGCCATCGTTGCCTTCGCCGACCGCCGCTCCGGCGTCGGGCTCTACGCCTTCGTCGAGGCGGACCAGTCGGCGCTCGAAGGCCAGCTTCGCAACGAGCTCACGGCTGCGAAGGGACCAAAGCCGCCCGAGCATATCCAGGTCGTGCACGCGCTGCCGCGCGACGCCAACGGCAAGCCGCGCACCGAGATCCTGCAGCTCGTGGCGATGAACCAGCTCGATCTCATCGAGCCGATGATCACGAGCGACCAGGACCGCGCCTTCCTGAAGGATATCCTGGAGCAGCGCAAGAATTTGCGCGACCGGTTTAACTTCGAGGCGGATCTGCCGACGAGCTAGCTGCGGCTCACGTACAGCGCGCGCTCAGGCCGGATTCGCCGAGCTTGGCCATGACCTCGTCGAGATGCGCGGCATCGCGCGTCTCGATGACGAGCTGAAGCAGCGTCGCCTTGGCCGGCAGATCGGAGAACGTCCGCTGGTGCGAGACCTCGATGATGTTGGCGCCGGCCTCCGCCAGCAGTGCCGCCACGGCGGCGAGCTGGCCCGGCCTATCGGGGATGTCGAGCGACAATTGCGTCAGCCGTCCTTCGCGCGCGAGCTCGCGGGTCAGCACCGAGGCGATCAGCCGCGTGTCGATGTTGCCGCCGCTCAGGACAAGGCCGACCTTCTGGCCGGCAAAGCGCGAGGGATCGCTCATGATCGCCGCGAGCCCAGCGGCGCCCGCGCCCTCCACCACCGTCTTCTCGATCGAGATCAGGGTCGCTACCGCGCGTTCGAGCTCGGCCTCGTTCACCAGCGCGATGTCGTCGACGAGGCGGCGGACTATTTCGGTCGTGATCCTGCCTGGCGACTTCACCGCGATGCCTTCGGCGAGCGTGTCGCCGCGCGCGGGCAGGTTGCCGTCATGGATGGCGTTGTACATCGAGGGATAGAGCCAGGCCTCGACGCCGAGAATTCGTAAAGACGGCTTGAGCGCCTTGGCCGCAATGGCGATGCCGCTGATCAAGCCGCCGCCGCCGATCGGGACGACCAGCGTATCCAGCTCCGGCACCGCCTTGAGCATCTCGAGCCCGACCGTCCCCTGCCCGGCGATGACGAGCGGATCGTCATAGGGATGGACGAAGATCATGCGGCGCGCCTCGCCATGCGTGCGCGCGAACGCGGCGGCCTCTTCCAGGGTCGTGCCGGTGACGATCACCTCGGCGCCGTGATGCCTGGTGTTCTCGATCTTCACCATCGGCGTGCCGACCGGCATCACGATGGTCGCGGGAATGCCGAGGCGCTTGGCGTGATAGGCAACGCCCTGCGCGTGGTTGCCGGCCGACATCGCGATGACGCCGCGTTGCCGCTCCTCCGCTGAGAGCGCGGTCAGGCGGTTGAGGGCGCCGCGCTCCTTGAACGAGGAGGTGAACTGGAGATTTTCGAACTTGAGCCAGAGATCGCAGCCGCAGATCGCGCTCAGCGTCCGGCTGTAATTGCAGGGCGTCTCGACGATGGCGCCGCGGACAACGTCCGCAGCCGCGCGCACGTCGGCGAGGACGACCGCCGAATCCGGCGTGTCGTGCAAGGTGGTGTCGAGTGCTTCGGCCATAGGGCAATATAGGGCATCTGGCCTGCCGCGGCGATACGGGAGCCGCTATTTAGTAAATTGCCGCGACCGCGCCGCGCGCCAGAGCGTCCACAGGGTTCCTAGCCGCGACGGCGGCTGCGGCAGGAAGGGATTGCGATCCGCGCGGGACAGGCGCGCCAGATCGCGGCGCGCCGTTGCCAGCGGCAGGAACGCCAGCCTTGCCGGCGGTGGTATCTCCGCCAGCAGCGAGGTCGCCGTCGCGATGTGCTTTCGCGCCTCGCTCGTGAGCTCATCCAGCGCCGCGCGCAGCGCCGGCGTCTCCTTGCCGCCAAACACCTCCTCGACTGTGCTGCCGTGGCCTTCCAGGAGTTGCTGCGGTACGAAGAGCTGGCGATGCGCGGCATCGCGCGGCAGGCTGGCGATCACCTGCACCATGCCCTGCGCGAAGCCGGCGTGACGGGCGAGATGATCGATCGCTTCCGACGGCCGCGCGCAGATCCATGCGGCAAGCGACAACAGCGCCGAGCACGTTTCGGTCAGATACCCCTCAAGCGCCGCCATGGTCGGCATCGGATCATTGTAGAGGTCGAACTGATGCTCCTCGACGAGCCGCGATAACGGCTCGACCGGCAGATTATAGTCGCGGATCGCGACCAGGAGCTCGGCGGCGACGGGATTGCCCTCGGCGCTGCCATGGACATGGCCAGCCAGCATGTCGGTCCACCATTGCAGGCGGATTTCGCCGGGCAGCGGCTGGGTCACCTGATCGCGGACGCGGACGATCTCGGCGTTGAAGGCATAGAGCGCGAGCAGGGCGCGGCGCTCATTGGCTGATACGAACAGGGTCGCGGCGTAGCGCGCGAAATCGTGGCTGCGCACGAGATCGGCACAGAAGGCGGCGTCGGCAGCCGGTGCTCCACTCATGGCACGGCGATCAGGGCCGCCGCGACCCGCCGTCGCTCGCCGATCATGATGTTGTAGGTGCGCACCGCGGGGCCAGTCTGCATCGTGTCCAGCACCACCCTCACCGCCTTCAGCGCCTGGCGCAGCTCCGGCGGCGGCAGCCACACGCCGGCTCCCGTGCCGACCAGGAGCGTGTCGATGCTGTTGGCCGCGGCAAAGACCCGCTCCAGCGAGTAGCGGTCGATCTTGGCGGGGTCGGTCACGTCCCACGCCCAGATCGCGTCGGGCAGGCACAGCAGCGAGCCGCGATGCGACATGCCGGCAAAGGCAAAGCCGCCCTTGCCATAGGCGTCGATCGGCGCCGAGCGCGGGAAATGTGGAGCGTTGGAATCGCCGGCCATGGGATTCGTCCGACTAGAGCATGATCCGGACCCGGAGGGCCGCGTTAGCGCAAAGTGTGCAGCGGTTTTCCGAAACGATCATGCTCAAACAACACGCTGAAGCGCGATGATGATTCACCCTAACCTCATCGCGCGTTGGGCTACTGCCCTCGCAAACTCCTGCGAGGGCACGCGGTTCGGATCATGGCCGATTTTTCTTCGCCGGCGTAGCCGTATCCACGGCGTCCTCGCGGTGTTCGCCGACGCCGAGATAGATCAGGATCGGGGCCGCGATGAAGATCGAGGTGTAGGTGCCGACCAGCACGACGCCGAACATCATCACGGCGGTGAAGCTGTGGATGGCGTGGCCGCCGAAGATCAGCAGCGCGAGCAAGGCCAGCGTCACCGTGACGTGGGTGATGATCGAGCGCGACAGCGTCGAGTTGATGGACTCGTTCAGGAGCTGCGGCATCGGCATCTTCTTGTAGCGCCGCAGCATCTCGCGGATACGGTCGTAGATGACAACGGTGTCGTTGAGCGAGTAGCCGAGAATCGTCAAAAGCGCCGCGATGCTGGTCAGGTCGAAATCGACCTGGCTGATCGACATGAATCCGATCGTCAGCACGATGTCGTGCACGTTGGCGATCATGGCGCCGAGCGCGAACTGCCACTCGAAGCGGAACCAGAGATAGATCAGGATCGCGACGATCGCGAGCATCAGGCCGAGCATGCCGTAGGCGAGCAGCTCGCCGGAGACGCGCGGGCCAACCACTTCGACGCGGCGGTATTCGACGGTGTCGCCGAGCGCGCCGCGCACCTTCTGCACCGCCTCCTGCTGGGCAGCATCGCCGCCCGGCTGCTCCGCAACGCGGATCAGGACGTTCTCGGGGCCGCCAAATTGCTGCAACTGGACTTCGCCGAGTCCCAGCGCGTCAAGCGCGGTACGCATCGCCGCAATGTCGGCGGTGCCGGACTTGGCCTGCACTTCCAGAAGCGTGCCGCCGCGGAAGTCGATGCCGAAATTCAGGCCGTGGGTGAAGAACAGCGTGATCGCGACGATCGATAGCGCTGCCGAGATCGGAAAGCTGATGCGGCGGAAGCGCGTGAAGTCGAAATGCGTATCGTCCGGGACGATTCGCAGCGACGGCAATAGGCCGAGGGCCGCAACCACGGTGAGGATGGCAATGAGGACGCCAAGCCCGATGAGAACGAAGTGAGTCACAATCAGGCTCCTAGATCGGCACGCTCTGCGGCCGCTTCCACCGCACCCACCAGGCCACGATCAGCCGGGTCAGCGTAAAGGCGGTGAACACCGTGGTGATGATGCCGATGCCGAGCGTCACGGCGAAGCCACGCACCGGACCGGTGCCGATGTAGAACAGCACGGCAGCAGCAATGAAGGTCGTGATGTTGGAATCGAGGATGGTCGCAAGCGCCCGCTTGAATCCGGCGTCGATCGCCGAGATCGCGTTGCGGCCGCCGCGCAGCTCCTCGCGGATGCGCTCGTAGATCAGCACGTTGGAGTCGACCGCGATGCCGACGGTGAGCACGATGCCGGCGATGCCGGGCAGCGTCAGCGTGGCGTTGAGCAGCGACAACAGGCCGAAGATCATGGCAACGTTGATCGCCACCGCGATGTTGGCGAACAGGCCGAACAGCCGGTAGGTGAGCAGCATGAAGACGATAACCATGATCGAGCCGACATAGGCCGCAAGCTCGCCCTTCTCGATCGAGTCCTGGCCAAGGCCGGGACCGACGGTGCGCTCCTCGATGACGGTCAGGGGCGCCGGCAGCGCGCCGGCGCGCAGCAGGATGGCGAGGTCGTTCGCCGACTGTACCGTGAAGCTGCCGGAGATCTGGCCCTGGCCGCCCGTGATCGGCTCGCGGATGACAGGCGCCGAGATCACCTCGTTGTCCAGCACGATCGCGAACGGCAGGCCGACATTCTCCTGCGTGGCCTGCGCGAATTTGCGCGCACCCGACGTGTTGAACTTGAAGTTGACGATCGGCTCGCCGGTGCGCTGGTCGAAGGCCGCCTGGGCATCGGTCAGGTCGCCGCCGGAAACCAGCACCTGCTTCTTCACGACATACGGTACCTTGGGAGAGCTCGCACTCATCAGGAGCTCGGATTCGGGCGGCAGGCTGCCCCTCTGCGCCTGATCGGGCGGCACCGAGGGGTCGACCATGCGGAATTCCATCTTCGCGGTCTTGCCGAGCAGCTCCTTCAGGCGGGTCGGATCCTGCAGGCCCGGCACCTGGACCAGGATGCGGTCGGTGCCTTGCCGCTGGATCACCGGCTCGACGGTGCCGAGCTGGTTGACGCGGCGTTCGACGATCTGGATCGATTGCTCGATGGTCTGACGCACGCGCTCGGTGATCGCGGCCTGCGGCACGGTCAGGCGAATCAGCCCGCCGCCGGCATCACTGACCTCCAGGCTGCGCTGGCCGTTGGAGCCGAGCAGCCCGCCGAGCGGCTGGGAGAGGTCGCGCAGCTTGGACAGCGCGTTCTGAAGGTCGGTATCTTTAACACGGACCTCGACCGCATCGCCCTTGGATGACAGCCCGGTGTAGCCGATCTTGGCCTCACGCAGCACGCGGCGGACGTCGTCGCGAACCTGGTCGAGCTTCTCCTTCTTGACGTAGTTGGAATCGACCTCGAGCAGCAGATAGGACCCGCCCTGAAGGTCGAGGCCGAGCACCAGGCGGCGCTGCGCCCAGGCGGGCCAGGTCTTGACCTGTGCTTCGGGGAAGAAGTTCGGGACCGCGCAGAGGCACACGATCAGCGCCGTCAGGATGATCCCCAGCGCCCTCCACCGCGTGAAATACAACATCGAGTGAACCTGTCAGATCAGAAGAATACGAGGCTCGAGCGAGCGATCAGCTCGCCGAGTCGTCCTTGGCGCTCTCCTTGGCCGGCTCGCCCTTGGCGCGCACGCCGGAGATCATCTGGCGCATCTGCCGCACCCGCACGCCGTCGGAAATTTCGAACTCGATCTGGTCGTCGTCGACGACCTTGGTGACCTTGCCGACGAGGCCGCCCGACGTCACGACCGTGTCGCCGCGGCGGATGTTCTTCACGAGATCGGCATGGTCGCGCACCTTCTTCTGCTGCGGGCGCAGAATCAGGAAGTACATGATCACGAAGATCAGGGCGAACGGCAGCAGCGACATCAACATGCTGTTGGTGTCGCCGGCGCCCGCGGCCTGGGCATACGCAGGGGTAATGAACATTCGGACGATCCTCGTGAACGGGAGAAGGCCGGCATCGGCCCCTTTGGGCAGCCGGGTCGGTCAAATTTCGCGCGGACTATAGCGGCAGCGGTCCCAATTGCAACGCTGCCAGACTGACGATTTGGCCATCTTGCGGGAGGCGCTCAGGCCCGATAAGGCTGCATTCTCAGGAACTTCGGACATGCCCAGAAAACCAAGCAAAACCGCCGCCGGGAAGGCCACCAAGACCGCTGTTAAGACCCCTGCCCGAAACCCCACCCGCCTCGCGGCAAAACGACCCAAGGCTCAAACCACCGACCTCGCGCAGGAGCGCATCGTGCGTGCGCTGGAGACCATTGCGACGCACCTTTCGACCCAGGCACCTGCGACCGCCGCGCCCGTCTCGTTCGAGCGTGCCGACGCCTTCGTCTGGCATCCGGACGGCCGCCTGTCGGCGGTGCCGCGGGTCAGCCGCGTCGATCTCTTCCTGCTCAAGGGCATCGACCGGATGCGCGACATCCTGATCGAGAACACCGAGCGCTTCGCGAACGCCCTTCCCGCCAACAACGCCCTGCTCTGGGGCGCGCGCGGCATGGGCAAGTCGTCACTGGTGAAGGCCGCCCATGCCAGCATCAATGCGGACCGCAAAGCCTCCGACAAACTAAAGCTGATCGAGATTCATCGCGAGGACATCGAGACGCTGCCCGCGCTGATGGAGCAATTGCGCGGGTCGTCCTTCCGCTTCATCGTCTTTTGCGACGATCTCTCCTTCGACGGCAATGATGCGTCCTACAAATCGCTGAAGGCCGTGCTCGAAGGTGGCATCGAGGGCCGGCCCGACAACGTTATCCTCTACGCCACCTCCAACCGCCGTCATTTGCTCGCACGCGACATGATCGAGAACGAGCGCTCCACTGCGATCAACCCGGGGGAAGCGGTCGAGGAGAAGGTCTCGCTGTCGGACCGCTTCGGCCTGTGGCTCGGCTTCCACCGTTGCAGCCAGGACGAGTACCTCGCCATGGTCCACGGCTATTGCGGCCATTTCGGCATCAAGGTCGACGACGAGGCGCTGGAGCGCGAGGCGCTGGAATGGTCGACCACGCGCGGTTCACGCTCCGGCCGCGTCGCCTGGCAGTTCGTGCAGGAGCTTGCGGGGCGGCTGGGTGTGAAGCTGACGGCGAATTAACGTCCGGAAGGTCGCGCCCCACCTACAACTGTCATTCCCTGCGAAAGCGGGGAATCCAGATGCTATGGGGTAAGCGGCGACTGGGGTAAGCGGCGGTGAGGGTGT
>NZ_JBANBK010000055.1:0-58640 GCF_053572325.1 Bradyrhizobium sp. UFLA05-112
CGGTTCAGGTCCCCAGTCGTCGAGGATGAGGAGATTGACGCGCTCGAGCGCGGCGATCAGGCGCGCCAGACGGCCTTCGCCGCGCGCCTGGGCGAGATCGGCGAACAGGCGGGATGCTCGCTTGTAGAGGACGGAGAAGCCGTCGCGGCAAGCTTTGTTGCCGAGCGCACAGGCAAGCCAGGACTTGCCGGTGCCGGTTGGGCCAACAATGACCAGGTGGTTGGCATCACGGATCCATTGGCAAGTGGCGAGGGTTTGGAAGAGCGAACGGTCAAGGCCGCGAGCGGTGCGATAGTCGACGTTCTCGATGGCGGCGGCTTGACGGAGCTTGGCACTGGTCAAGCGGCGCATGAGGCGACGGTTATCGCGAGCGGTGACCTCGCGATCGACGAGGAGGCCGAGCCAATCGGCGTGCGGCATTTCGGCCGCCTCGGGATTGTTCTGTAGTTCGGCGAGAGTATCGGCCATAGCGGCGAGGCCGAGAGCGCGCAAGCGATCGATGGTGGGGTGAATGAGCATGCTGATCTCTCCTGATCAATTGTAGTAACTGCGGCCACGGATGTTGGCGTGGAAGAGGATGGGCGCCTCCTCGGCGGGCGGAGCGGTTCTGTCAGTGCCGTTCTTGAGGATGGCGGCGACTGATTTGTACGAACGGGCGTTGAGGAGAAGGGCACGGGCGCAGGCGGCGTCGACGCGCTCTTGGCCATAGCGCTTGACCAGCCCGAGAATGCCGATGGCCGAGCGGAAGCCCTGTTCCGGATGTGGTCGCGACCGCAGGATGACGTCGATCAGGGTCCCGGCGTCGGGGCCGACCTTGGCGGCTTCGGAACGAATACGCTCATGGGTCCAGTCACGATAGCGGCGATGCGAGCTTGGCATATGCTCGGAAATCGTCGTCGGGCGATGCGGCAGCGTGCTGCGCAGATGCGAGGCGATGCGCTTGCCGCGCAGGAAAATCTCAACCGTTCGCGCGGTGATCCGAGCCTCGACCTCCTGATGCACGAGGTGGTGAGGCACGCTGTAGTAATGCTTGGCGATCTCGATATGATAATCGAGGTTGACCCGGCAGCGCTTCCACTCGGCGTACTCGTAGGGCTCATCCGGCAAGGGGATTAACGCCGGGCGATCGAGCTCTTCGAATAGGTCGCGCCGGCTTCGCCCCCAGCTCCGCAATGGTCGATTGTTGAGATCGACAAGCAGCGCGTGAATCGCCTCATTGAGAGCGGCAAGCGAGAAGAAGCGGTGGTTGCGCAGGCGCGCCAGAATCCATCGCCCGACGATTTGGACCCCGACTTCGACCTTGGCTTTGTCGCGCGGCCGATACGGCCGTGCAGGAACGATGGCGGTGCGATAATGGCGGGCGAGATCGGCATAGGTCCGGTTGACCATCGGCTCGTGAAAGCAGGCCCGGGTGATGCCAGCCTTGAGATTGTCGCTCACCGTCTGCCGGGCCACACCGCCGAAAAAGGCAAAGGCCCGGACGTGGGAGGCGATCCAGTCGGGCAGGCTCTGGGTGAGGCTGGCCTCGGCGTAGGTGTAGTTCGAGGCGCCGAGCACGGCGACGAAGATCTGCGCGTTGCGCACCTCGCCGGTGAGCCCGTCAACCAGGTCCATGGTGTGGCCAGAATAGTCGACGAACAGCTTCTCGCCGGCGGCATGAACCTGGCGCAGGGTCGGCTTGAGACGGCCGGCCCATTCCCTGTAGCGTTCGCAAAACCACGCATAGCTGAAGCTGTCGGAGTTTGCGTCGCAATACTCCTCCCACAACAGCATCAGCGTGACGTTCCTCCGCCGCAGCTCGCGATGCACGAGCGCCCAGTCCGGATGCGGACGCTCGTCGCTGGGCCGATCGGAAGGCGGCGGAAACAAGCGGTTCTCGAGCTGGACGTCGTCATCCAGCTCCGGCGGCAACGGCCAGGTCAGACCGGCGCGGCGGGCTCGGTTGAGGTATTTGCTGACCGTGCCCTGGGCCAAGCCGAGGCTCCGGGCAACGGCGCGTTGCGACATGCCGACGCTGCAGTGCAGGCGTAGAACTTCGCGAATGTGGCGCATGGACAGTCTCTCTGTCGGCATCTCGATCCTCTGCGGGTTGGCAAAAGATCGAGCTACCCCGGTTGCAGACTGTCAGCGGTGCGCGCCTCCCGGTTGTCCCCGATCACGATCGCTGGAAATAGCGATCACGATCGGCTGGAAATGGTGATCACGATGCTCTGGAATGGGTGATCACGATGGCCTGGAATCGGTGATCACGATCGGCTGGAACACGCATGCCAAGCGACGTTACCGCGGTGTCACCCCTCTTCAGGGCAAGCGAACCGCATCCTCCGCCGGCAGTGCGGGACGAGGCGTTTGGGGCTGGACCGACGTCTTCCTGCTTCAACCAAGCCCCCAACGTTTCCGAGCCGATGCCTCGCCGCTATCGCCGCATCCCTCTTCGGTGACGTCCTGGAACTTACTCAAGGTAGTCAGGGCTGTTAGAGAGGACGGATCGCGCCCGACTTCTCCCTCGCGTATCCGGCGACCGTCAGCCTTGCCTCGCCGCCGCCCTACGAATAACCGAAAATCGCCAAACTCCCCGATCGAAATGCGCAGTACTGAACGTTTTCGCGTTTCTTGATGCAATGTGCGCAACAATAGACACGCAGCCCGTATCGCGAGCCGCGCCCCATTTCAGAGCAGATGTCGAGGGGCTAAGGGCGATCGCCGTTCTGTCGGTGGTCGCCTTTCACTACGGAGTTCCGGGCTTCACCGGCGGATTTGTCGGTGTAGACGTGTTTTTCGTCATATCCGGCTTTCTCATCACCCAACTTCTGCTTCGGGAGATAGCCGCGACCGGGAAGCTCGATTTTATTGGCTTCTACGGTCGCAGGGCTAAGAGACTCTTGCCTGCCGCTCTCGCGGTCACGCTAGCGACCTTAATCATCGGATACTTCGTGCTGGCGCCCTTTGAACAGAAGGAGATGGCCAAGTCGGCGGCAGCTTCTGCGCTGTATGCCGCCAATGTTTGGCTCCTCCGCCAGTCCATGAACTATTTCGCCCCCGAAAGTTCGCTCAATCCCTTTCTTCATACGTGGTCACTTTCAGTCGAGGAACAATTTTACCTGGTCTGGCCCGTTTTTCTCCTCATTGTGGGACGTTTCAGCCAAAAGGTCCTCCTGCTAGCTTTACTGATCGTAGTGTTCGGATCGTTCGCTGGCTGCATCTACCTGACCTACAGCAAGCAAGCTTGGGCGTTCTATCTTGCGCCCCCTCGAGCATGGGAGTTTGGCGCAGGAGCTCTGATCGCAGCATGCCCCTTCGAGCGTTGGGCAAAGCAGGCCGGCTCGAGCTCAATCGTTGGATGGTTGTCATTCGCGATTCTCATCCTGTCATTCTTTGCGATCGACGGCTTCATGGCGTTCCCAGGCGTAGTTGCCGTTGCTCCAGTGACAGCTACGGCGCTGCTGCTGCTCACGGGGGACAATCCTCATGGACCGTCAGCTTTGCTCAGGACGCATCCGTTTCAGTTCTTCGGTGCCCGGTCCTACGCCATTTACCTCTGGCATTGGCCGATTGCAGTGCTTGGTACGGTGCTCGTCGGCAGCACGGCACTCGCCAATTGCCTTTTCTTTGTCATGACAGTCGTCCTCGCCTCGCTCAGCCTCGTCTGGCTCGAAAACCCGATCCGAGCCAGTCACTGGCTGGCACGACGATCTGCACGATCAATTGTCATGGGTGGCGCCCTTACGCTAACCGCCACAGTTGCTGGCATCCTCTCGTTTGCGATCGCGCAGTACGCCACGAATGCCGCGCAAGCGAAGATAGTTGCCTCGATTTCGAAGTATTCCCTTTCGAGCGAGAGTGGTTGTCTGGCCGATTTCACGACACAGATTCCCATCCGCTGCGTGTTCGGCCCATCTAGCTATACAAAGACAATTGTTCTGTTGGGAGATTCTCACGCCGATCAATGGACGACCGCGCTTGCGGCTATTGCTGAACAGAGAGGATGGCGGCTCATCACGTACCTAAAGGCCTCCTGTCCTGTCGCCAATATCCCGGTTTCCAAGGTCTACAGTTTGCGACTTCGGCGGCTTTCGCCACAGTGCGCAAGCTGGCGCGAGCAGGCGATCGCCATGATAAAAGAGCAAGATAGCCCCGACGCAATACTGTTGGCACAGTTTTCGAGCGGAAACGTCAAAGGACCATTCACCAATCTGGGACCTCATGCGGTGAGCGTTGAGACGTGGGAACGCGGATTATCCGGGGCTCTCAAGGAACTCGAACCGCTCAACGCCAAGCTCATTGTGATCCGCGACAATCCCACTCCTTATCACCCGGTCGGAAATTGTCTCGCTCGGGCGGAATGGCGTGGTTTACCATTTAGCACGTGCAGTCGCAGTCTTTCGCTCACCACAAGCAACGAAGTGTTCGAAGCAGAGCAACGCGCCGTCTCGTCCATCAACAACGCGCGCATGATCGACCTAACATCGTCGATTTGCACAGGCTTGGTATGTCCAGCTATTCGCGACGGCGTCGTTGTCTATAGAGACGCCAATCATCTCACAGTCGATTTCACACTAGTCCTTATGGATCGTCTCGCCGCAGAATTAACAGCTGCCCTTCGAGGAGAAGGATCGGAGGATCCGCGAAGCGGGATGAACTGATCAAGCGGCACGGCTTCCGCTGTTTCGCCCGCCACGAATAACTCATTGGCGTAGATCAGCCGTCACACTGGCCGGACGAGAGAGTAAGCTCCTATTGTTGCGCTTGTTTCCGTCCAGTTGCGCCGAACGGCGTGCATGCAACCCGGCTCCTGAGACCAAGCACGTCAGGGCAAACGAACCGCATCTTCCCCGGGAAGCCCGATGCTGTCGCTGGCGCCCGTTGGATCCAAGCCCTCTTTCTCGTTCGAAATGCTCCGGCCTGCCATGACTTCCGCCCGCCGGCGAACAATGGTCCGCCGATCCCATCGACCCAGCGCGTGCTTTCGTCCTTCACTGCCGCGGGACTTGTTTCTTGCCGAGGCACTCCCGCAAATACTTGGTGGGTCCCTGCGGCATTGCCCGCATGGCTTCGAGACGATGTGGAATGCGGATAGGTCGACCAAATGACGTTTCCATTTCGGCGGCCAGAACTCCACCCCTCAGGGTTGCCGGTTCCCCTTCAGGTCAAAGGAACATGCGATGAAACGTCTTTACGGGCTCAGCTGCCTGCGCAGAGTGTCACGCTCTTCGAGCAATTCGCGAAGTCTTTGAGCATTGTCAGATTGTATCTCCTGCCATTCGATGCGATCTTCTGCAGTCCACAAGTAAGACTCGCGATTGAACCGAGCTTTCTCAGCCCTATCAAATTCTGAGTACAGTTCGATATCGCGCTCAACCTGGTCCAGCTGTTCCTGGAGAGTTCTTGGCATCAGCCGTTCCTTCGGCTTTGCCTCTAGCCCGCTTCGATCTTCCGCGTAATCGGCGCGGCAATCAACAGGCGTTCCAGTTCTCTCCCTCAGGGGATCGCGTCACCTACGCCGAATGAGTCGACCGCAACCAGCTCAGCCAAACGCCCATTGTGGCGTTGGTTTCCGTCCAGTTTCGCCGAATGACACGCGTGCAACCCAGCCAGGCTGAGACAAAGCACGTCAAGGCAAGCGAACCGCATCCTCCCCAAGGAGCCGAATGTTGTCATTGACGCCCGTCGGATCCAAGCCCTCCTTCTCGCTCGAACTGCGCTGACCTGCCATGACTTCCGCCCACCGGCGAACGATGGTCCGCCGATCCCAGCGATCAAGCGCGCGTTTTCGACCTTCATCGCCGTAACGGCGGCGAAGGGCCGGAGCCTCACTGAGCTGGCAGATCGCAACTTCCAGAGCGGACGAATCTCCCGGCGGAATCACGAGACCGGCACCGGTCACTTCCGCCGCCAACCCCGTACCTTCTTCGGCCATCGCTATGACCGGCCGCGCGGATGCGAAGATAGCGCCAAGTTTCGAGGGCAACACCAGATCGGCCGCTTCGGCCTTCTGCGGAATGAGATGAAAATCGGCCGTCGCCATCAATTCATTGAAGCTCTCGTTGGGCTGAAGTCCGAAAAAATGGATGTTGGAATGTCCAGCGCCCATCTGCTCGAGCCTCATTTTGTGTGGCCCCTCGCCCGCAAGAATAAAGTGAACATGTGGATGGCTATGCTCCAATCTGATCGCAGCGTCGATCACGAGGTCAAGCCCCTGCTTGTTCGACATGGTTCCGGAGTAGAGCGCAACAATATCGCCCTCGCCAAGCTTCAGCTGCCGGCGATATTTCGTCATTCGCGACCCCGGGCAGATCGCGCTGGTATCAATCCAATTTCTGACCTCAAGCGCTTTGTTGGGAGCCAGCCCCTTGATTGCTAGGCGCAGCAGCATCGCCTCAGAGATCGTTGAAACGTGATCGAACGACTTGAGGATCGCCGCTTCCGCTCTCAGCATCCACTTGCGCAGAGAATGGTTGCGCAGCAGACCAAGATCAAATGCCGCATCCACCTCGAAATCCTGGACATGAAGCCATGACCTGGCACCGACGCGACGCGCAACCAGTGAGACAAGGGCAGCCGACATGAGAGACGGCGCGACTGCGATCATGACATCCGGTCGCCAGGAGAGCGCATCGATAAGCACTGGCGCTGCACTGGAGAGCGCGAACGAGGCATGATGGATCAGCCGCTTCGCGCCCGATGGATGCTCGGGCACATAAATCGGCGTACGCCTCACGCGGACGCCTCCGATCGACCTCGATCTGAAGTAAGAACTCTTGAAACCCGCCGGAATCTTCCAGGCAGGGTAATAAGGAGGCGCCGTAATCACTCTGACTTCATGGCCTTCGGCGGCAAGGCTTTCGCAGAGCTCAGCATTGTATTTTGCCACTCCGATCAGATCGGGAGCATAGTTGATGCCGACCAAAAGAACACGCATAAAGCGCAATCCAATTTAAAGTTCAGGGTTTGAAAAACTTTGAAGTCCAACCGATTTCGCTTAGCTGACTGCGCTAACCGCCAAATGACGGCCATGTCCTTTTAGGAAATCTGCGTAAGCGGCAGCGAGACCGGATCGCAGAGCGATGTTCGGTCGCCAACCAAGCGCGCGAATCCTTGAACTATCGAGCAACTTGCGTGGCGTGCCATCGGGTTTGGACGTGTCGAAAACGAGCTTGCCTTGGTAGCCGACGACGTCTGCAACCGTTGCAGCAAAATCGGCGATCGACAACTCATCGCCACTGCCGATGTTGATGGGCGTGTCGCTGGAATACTGTTTCAACAGGAAGACGCAGGCGTCAGCGAAATCATTGACGTTGAGAAATTCGCGAAGCGGCGTTCCCGTGCCCCATACCGTCACCGTTGCCGCGTTCGCCAACTTTGCTTCGTGGAAGCGCCGAATTAGCGCCGCCGGCACGTGGCTATGATCCGGATGGTAGTTATCGCCAGGACCATAGAGATTAGTGGGCATCGCCGAGATGAAGTCATCCCCGTATTGGCGACGATAGGCTTGACACATCTTTAGCCCAGCGATCTTCGCGATCGCATACCACTCATTTGTGGGTTCAAGGGGCCCGGTGAGCAATTCATCTTCACTGATCGGTTGCTTGGCGTGCTTTGGATAGATGCAGGACGAACCCAAAAACAGCAGACGCCGGACGCCGACGGCGTGACTTGCGCGAATGACGTTCAGCTCAAGCGCAAGGTTGTCGCAGAGAAAATCGACCGGGAAATTGTTGTTGGCGGCGATACCTCCGACCTTTGCAGCCGCGTGAATCACCGCGTCGGGTCGGTTGGCCTCAAACCATCGAAGCGTGGGCTCCTCCTTCGTCAAATCAAGTTCGCGGCGATCGGCCGTAAGAACTATGCAATTCTCAGACGCAAGGCGGCGCACGGCGGCTGAACCAACCATACCGCGATGGCCAGCCACAAAGACGCGCTTTCCGGAAAGATTGTAGGTTGATGCCCCTGTCATAAAACACCTCGCCTGGGCCCTCTATGAAAGAACCCACAGCACAGCCCCCATTTCCATTCCAAGACGCGCTGCAGTGCAGCGCACTCAGCTTGTTAACACAATCTTTACGGGGCGGTAGCCCATGTTACCGCCAAACGGCATTTTTTGGTGAACAGGCCCGTTGCACAATCCGACGGCAGACTATCGGCTCGGAAATAGACAAAGCAGCCGTACGGACCGCACGACTGCTTCTTAGGTGAATCTGTCTGGTCAGACTGGGCCGATCAGTAAGCCCGACGCAGGACGGGGCCTACCGGCGCACAGACGCGATCCATGTACCAGCCGTACGGCGTCTCAACACGCACCAGCGGGCAGCGACGCGCAGGCACATAGCGGTAGGGATAGGGCTGGGCCCAGAACGTAACCGGCGTGACCTGGTTCTCACCCGTCAGCACAGCCGCCGTGGCGGGCATCTGCATCGCTGCATGTGCACCACTCACTGCAAAGAAAGAGGTGGCCACGGCAAAAAGACTTGCGCGCGCAAACGTCTTGAACATCCCCAAAAGCTCCTTTGCCCCAACGGACCCAATCCGCCACAGCCCCCCTAAGAAGGACCCGCTGCAGCGGCCTGGATATCCGAAAATCCAGAAATCAGCCTCAAACGGCGACCAAAGATTACCAACCCTAGCAGGATGAACGCAACGGGGTCCCGCCTCTCAGATCGGTGATTGGGGCGATATGGCGCACAACTGTGGCTTCTTGGCCCTAGTTCTCCCCCGTCCAGGCGCCGGAGGCGGCAAGATCGGGTGAACGGCGGTACACATCCCGAAGGAATTGGTAGTTCACCGATTGGGCAAGCGGCACCTCTTCTTCCCCGAGTTTTGCAAAGAGAAGGATGTCCCGGAGGGTCTTCCATCGGCTCTCATCATAGTCGGCGATACGTCCCCCGGTCGGCAGGACTAGGTTTCGCTGCTGCTGCAGCTCGAATTTCCACCGATCAGGCTTCAGCTTCTCCGCATCAAAGCCGGCCAGAACCGGCACGCTCCGTGCATAATCTGTATAGACGAACTGCCAGCCTCGGATGAGGCCCTGGAGCACGTCGGCGATGACGGACGGCTGATCATGCATGAGATCATTGCTGGCGAAGTAGACCAGGCCAGGGACATGGATGCCGTACTCCTGCGGCTTGATGACATTCAACCGGACGTAGCCGGGGCTGGTCGGATCTGGCTGGTCATCGATCGAGGCGATGATAGCGTCGACCTCGCCGGCGCGGAGCGCCTCGAGGCTGTCGCGATCGGCCACTTTAGTAATCTGACTGCGCGGCAGTCCGAGCTGCGCCATCATGGCGTCGAAGATCACGTCGCCCTCGCTGCCCCTGCGGTAACCGAGGCGCTTGCCGATCAGGTCGGCAGGGCGCCGCACCCCCGAACTTTCGAGCGCGAATATCGCAACCGAGGTATCGAGGAAACTCGCAGCAAAGGCGGTCACAGGCACGCCGCGCCAGGCCGCCAGCAGGAACGTCTGACCGCTCGTCACGCCGATGGCATGTTGGCGTGCGATGGTCGCGATGAAGTCGGGACCATCGGGGCGGACCGCCAGAGAAATGTCGGAAGCAAAAAATCCCTGCTTGAGTGCGGCCATTTCGCCGGCAAACCGGGCTCCATATGCTCCATCCAGAAGCAGCGCGACCTTGGCCGCGGGGACCCTCGAGGCCTGTCTCGGCACGGAATCGGGGCGCAGGACCAGGAGCGCCGTTCCCAAAAGCGCGGCGGCGGCAAGGCCGATGGCAGCGTACGGACTGGTCCTCCGCTTGGATCGGCGCCGGGGCCGGGTCTGAGACACTGAGAGCTTCCTAGGGATTTGCGAAATTTGACATATCAGTCGGGACAGAGGATGCGGTACAATAGAACTGCTGGGGTAAGGTTACTTTTTCCTTCGCCTTGTTTGGATTGCGGTTTTGCCCGATAGCACGGCGCGTCGGGATAGGACATTTATCGTAAGTGAGCTTTAGAGCGATGACAATTCTATCGGCTCGGCCGACGTCAGCTCCTGATTCTGCTGCGGAAATTCACGTTCTGGAGTATGATCGGACAACATCCCAAAGCTTGGCGCCAAGCTGGCTGCGACCTATGGTTGTCGAGCGCCTTGTGATGTGCGTCGATGCCGCACTGGTTGTGATCAGCGGCATTGGCTGCGCGGCGGCCTATCACCTCTTTACCCAAACGCTGCTCGGCAAGGCGGATGTCTATGCCGCGGCCAGCCTGCTGGTGGCGATCAATTTCGCGCTCCTGATCACGGTCCAGCACGGCTATCGCCTGAAGACCATCACCAACCTGCCGCGCACCTTCCGTGTGACGCTGACGACCTGGACGGGGCTGTTCGGCGCCCTGCTGGCGATCGCCTTCACCATGAAGGTGAGCGAAAACTTTTCCCGCGGCACCACGATCTCGTTCTATCTGGTCGGCCTTGCCGTACTGCTGATCTGGAAGGCGCTCGCCGCGCGCTGGACGGCGCATGCCTTGCGCACCGGCGCATTCGCCAACAGCCGCGCGCTTCTGATCGCCGAATTCGGGCTACCGGCCTCGTCCAACGCGATGATGGATCTTGCGCAGCATGGCTATCGGCTGCTGCGGATCATGGAGATCCGCTCCAAGGAGCTCGCCTCGCCCCTCCTGCTCTCCTCCATCGGCCCGCGCCTTGACGAGCTGATCGCCTATGCGAGGGAGAATCGGATCGAGCACATCTTCCTCCTGATGAGCTGGAGCCGGCAGCACGCGATCGACAGCATTTTGGACGCGCTGAAAATCCTGCCCGTGCCCGTGCATCTGTTGCCCGATGCCCATGCTGCACGTTTCTTGCGCCATCCGCTGGTGAACACCGGCAATACCTGGACCGCGGAATTGCGCCGCGCACCGCTCTCCTGGAAGGAACGGGCGCTCAAGCGCGCGCTCGACCTCGTGGGCGCAAGCCTGGCCCTGATCGTCTTTGCCCCCGTGATGCTGGTGACGGCAATTCTGATCAAGGCGACCTCGCCGGGGCCGGTGTTCTTCCGCCAGACCCGCAACGGTTTCAACGGGCGCGGCTTCAAGATCTTCAAATTCCGCACCATGCGCGTGCTCGAGGACGGTCCGACCATCGTGCAGGCGCAGAAGAACGACCCCCGCGTGACGAGCATCGGCAAATGGCTGCGCAAGACCTCGATCGACGAGCTGCCGCAGCTCTTCAACGTGCTCAAGGGCGACATGTCGCTGGTCGGCCCCCGCCCGCACGCCGCCGCGCACAACAGCGAATATGAGCAGATCATCGGCAACTACGCCTTCCGCCACCACGTCAAACCCGGTATCACCGGCTGGGCCCAAGTTAACGGTTACCGCGGCGAAACCCGCGCGCTCGAGCTGATGCAAAAGCGCGTGGAGTGTGATCTGTGGTACATCAATAACTGGAGCGTGGTGCTCGACTTGATAATTCTATTAAGAACAGCCACTCACGGCTTCTTACAGCGCGCCGCGTACTGATCGCCGGCTCCTTACTTCCTTTATCTGCAACAAGTGCATGGCAACAGCGACGGGCGCGCTGGGGGTAGCAATGAAAATAGCGTTTTTGGCTCTCGGTGATGAGACCTATGGAGTAAGCCGGCTAACAACTTCGTTGGCCCGTGAATTGAACCGACAAGGGCACCATTGTTGCGTCTTCTATTTTGTCGAAGGCCCCCTCGTTAAGGAAGCTCTGAGATCGGAGATCGCAGTTTGCTCTTGTGACATTCCAGCCCCTCCCGAGTACGGTAAGCAATTTGGACAAGCTATCTCCAGGGCCCTCGCGCTGGCGAAGAACCTCGTTTCCGGTACTTCTTCGGTAGCCAAAACCTTGGACGCATTTGAACCCGACGCTTTGATCGTTCGCATCCCGAATCTAGTCCCTATCGCCGCTATTGCCGCTCGCAAGGCCAAAACGCGAAGCTTTTGGATCATGCCCAATTTGGTCAGCAGTAGATATCCACTACAAGCAAATAAGTGGATATACGAGCTGCTATTTCTCAAATTTGGAATGCAGCCTATTGCGAACAGCAAGTACACGGCTAGCACCCTATTGGGCGTCGCGAAACGACCCAAGGTCCTTCACTTAGGAATTGATCCCGAAGAGTTCAGTCGGGAAAGGATTGGCCCAATTGAACGGAGCGCATTGGGATACAGCGAGACCGATACGATTCTAGGAATATTCGCACGCCTCGTTCCAGAAAAAGGGCAGGCAGAGATGATTGAGGCGATCGCTTCTGATCCAGCATTCTCAAACGTTAAGCTGTTGGTTTGTGGCGGGCCGCTTGGGACCCCCTATCACCAGCAACTTAAACAGCTGAGCGAACGCTTGAACGTGGAGAATCGGGTTCGATTCTTGGGGCCGATCGCCGATACCCGTCCTTATTACCTCACTTGCGATCTGATTGTGAATTCCCGGATCGACGCAGAGCCGTTTGGACTTTCGATTATCGAGGCGATGATGATGGGACGACCGATATTGGCGCATTCGCTTGGCGGGCCAGCAGAAACCATCATACATGGGCAGACTGGCTGGCTCGTTCATGACCCAAGCCCAATGGCGTTTGCCAACGGCTTAAGGACTGCCCTGACGAGCCGAGCGCAGTGGCCCGAAATAGGAGAAGCTGCTCAGCTGCATGCGAGAGAGAATTTCAGTATTGCACGCGTGGCACGCGATCTCATCCAGCTAGTCGAAAGTTCCAGAGATCATTGATGGCTTCTAACAACCGAACCAACATAGTTTGGCTTACCAAAACCGACCCACGTTCCAAATTTGGCGGTGAGCTAATCTACAGCGAAGGCCTGATCCGCGCTCTTGCCCCAATCAGCGGCCAAGTTCATGTGCTGTTTTACGCTAGCGAAGAAGAAGCATGGAACGATACCGCTGCTCGCTACGGCTCAAATGTATTTTGGCATCCAATCAAGTACTCCGCGCCGAGCCTACTCGGAAGCTTGCTTTCGCAGTTGCCGTATCACGCCTACCGGTACGATACTCGACCGTATCTGGATAAGGCGCTGCAGACATTGTCTGAAGTACAGCCGAGCGCAGTCATTATAGATTCGCTTGCGATGGGATGGATTTGTCGTCCCCTTCGCGCGAGCATAGGATCGCTAGTCAAGACAGTCTATCTCGCACACAACCACGAGGGCACCGTGAGACTTTCGGCCGCACGAGGCTTCGAAGGCAATTCCTTGAAGCGAGTCGGTCTGATTTACGACGCAGTCAAGGCCCAACTCCTAGAAAAGCGCCTCGGCCGCAGTGTCTCCGTCATAAGCAGCATCACGGACCATGATGCTCGGCTTTTCAAGAAGGACTTCGGAGATGAGCGCCGCGTTATCGTTGTGCCGCCCGGATATGAGCCGGTGCCAGAATCCCTACCTCCTCATTCGCTATCACGAACAATCTGCATAGTCGGCTCTTTTGAGTGGCACGCAAAGCAAACGAACCTTCTGAGATTCTTGGAAGCGTCGCACACAATACTGCGCCAAAAAGACGTAAAGGTTAGGGTGATCGGCTCGATGCCTACTACATTTCGCGCCAAGTTGAACGCAGCTTTTCCTGAATGGGAAGTGACCGGAAAGGTTAAGTCGATTAGTGATCATGCCCAAGATTGTGCGATGGGGTTGATCGTTGAAGAACTAGGCGGGGGGTTCAAGTTGAAAGCCCTGGACTATGTCTTCCTGGGCTTGCCCATCGTTGCATTGGCAGGAAGCATGGTCGGCATGCCGCTTGTCGCCAATAAGGATTACTTTGAGGGAAAGACCCTTGGCGAAATCATAGATTTGATCACCACATACATCGACGACGTTGAGCACCTCAGAGAAGTGCGTGAGAGCGCCTACAAGAAGGCGAAGCAAGTGTTCTCTTGGCAAAACTCCGCCCACGCTCTGGCGACGTGCTAGTTGCATCTTTGAGCACGCGCTGACCTCTCTAACTTCGCACGGAAGAACCAGCAATGAGCCAGATACGCGAGTTCCGATCATACCAGCAGTTATCGCAGCGGTTAGCTCAGGATGCTTGGGCAATACCAAGTGATATAGACGCGATAGTCGGCATACCCAGAAGCGGATTAATGGTGGCGATTCAGCTAGGTCTCATTCGTCATCTTCCCGTGTGTGATCTCGAGTCTTTTGCAAAGGACGCACCATTCAAGTTTGGCAGCACGAGAGGTCAACGGAATGATTTCCGTGAAAGACCCAGCGAATGCTCGCATATCATCGTCGTCGACGATAGCGTCGCGTCCGGTGGTTCTCTAGCCGAAGCCAAGGCCGAACTGTTGAGAGCGCACTTCAAAGGCAAGGTTTCGACATACGCAGCGTACGTCACCGCCGGCCGCGCCGACAGGGTCGATTTCTATGGTGAAATAGTTGAGTATCCTCGACTGTTCGAGTGGAATTTCATGCACCACCCCCTGCTTACCAATGCTTTCCTAGATATGGATGGAGTAATCTGTTGCGATCCAGCCCACGACCAAAACGATGACGGCGAAAAATATCTACACTTCATGCTCAATGCACAACCAAGATACCTGCCGAGAGCAAAAGTAGGCACCATCGTCAGCGCAAGGCTAGCGAGATACAAGGAACAGACCATCTCGTGGCTAAAGACACACGGCGTACAATACGACAGGCTGGTTCTTCTGGAGGGTTATACCGCGGAACAACGAAGAGCGCTTAGGATAAATGCCAAATATAAGGCCGACATCTATGGGCGTTCAGACGCGACATTATTCATTGAAAGCGCAGAATGGGAAGCTTCCGAAATAGCGGAAATCAGTGGACGCCCCGTCCTCTGTACCGACACAATGCGATTGCTAGAACCCACATCGGGCTTCAGGAGCGTCACCTATAACTTCGCAAAGGCAACGACCACATTTGCGTCGCGCGCAAAGGCGCGCCTAAGACGATTTCGTTAAGGCTCTGTTCCGTGCTTGCTCAGGCTTCTTCGTCGGGGATAGCTTCTCAGGTTGCAAAAGCAGCGCTGCAAGCGGGCGGGACACTGCTCTTCGCTCGCTTACTTGGGCCTCAAGAGATGGGGCTTTTCGCCTTAGTCCTCCCGTTTGTCGTCTTCGCACAGCTCTTCGCTTCAGCGGGACTGGCGCAATATCTACTCCATAACCCGCACATACTTGAAGAGCGACTGGACACGCTAGCGGCCGCCGCCTTCTGCTTAAGTTTGCTTGTAGCCGTCCTTTTCAGTCTGGTCGCGATCCCTCTCGCACAGCTACTTGGCTTGTCCATTGTCGCTCCTATGTTAGCAACAATGAGCCTTGTAATCGTGCTCGAGTCGTATTGCGCCTTTTTGCGGTCCCTGGCCCTGCGCGGTCAACGCTACGGCTTGGTGGCGAAGGTTGATATAGCGTCAGCGATGATTGGCTTACTCATCGGCCTCGTGCAGGTGGGCATCTCACCAACGGCTTGGGCTCTCGTTAGCCAATCCGTGGCGACACCACTGGCGGCAACGCTGATGTTCACGCGCTACACCGAAAAGCTGCCCCGAACCTTCAATATCTTCTTGGTTACGAAGTTATCTCAGTCGTTGCCGGGAGTAATCAGCTATGCCGGCTGGCTAGTGAGCTTCGGGCTCGTAAACCAAATGGCCCGGAACCTCGATAACGTGCTGATCGGTTGGTATTGGGGGCCCAAACTGTTGGGTCCATACGCACTTGGGTATCGGCTTCTTATGCTACCGCTGCAAGTCTTCAATGTTCCGTTGTCCAACGTAGTATTGATTTCTCTCCCAACATTGTCAGATCAAGATCGCAGCGAAGCGTACGGACGGCTCGCTCGCCTCTCTACATTTCTGGGCTGTTCAACCATTCTTATAACGAACGTCAATGTGTCAGTCTTCGTCGACCTGGCCCTTGGCCCTGAATGGTCTGCTCTAACGAGTTTATTCCACATTCTTGCAATTTCGGCGACATTCCAGTCGATAGTTTCGTTGACTGGATGCCTGTATCAACTAACGAACCACACGAGAGCGCTGTTTCTTATTTCAACAGTCACGTCCATTATTACCGTTATGGCCTTTGTGCTGACTATAAGTTGGGGACCAATAGGGATCGCCACAACGTATTCAGTATTGAATGGGCTTTTCTTCCTGCCCCTTCTCTTCGTTGCAACTCGTTACGGTCGAGTATCATTTCAGACTTCTTTGCGATACTGCCTCCCGTGCCTTGCAGTGGCACTCATGTTCGTTTTCCTCGGGACAGCAGTTGATCAATTCATGCACGACAGAGCATTGTTCATGCGGATTCTGTTTGGATCAACTTTCGGCAGCGGGAGCGCGCTGATCCTCGCCTTGATCTCGTTCGGGACCCAGTCCCTTCGCGTTAGGTCTACAGCAGAGATTTCGAAGCTAGTTTTCGGATGAATAGATCAGTTATCCGCGCAAATTTCGCCATTGTATCTCAAGGTATTCATTGTTCGTTCCAAAATCATACAACTCATCTGCGATGACTCGCATCTTGATGTCCGACAATGGCGCGCCTAGGAATTCGAATTTGCTGTTGCTTCCTGAAAAAGCAACTACCTTTCCCGGCCCCTCCACCGAGAAACCCTTATTTACAAAATTCCGTATACTGATCTCGCTGCGATAGGCAAGAATCCAATGATAGCGATGGTCGGGGCTATAGGATTGATACCTTCCCCAATTTGTCCAGCCCTCACACGACAACGTACAACGTTCCGCCTTAAGAACTGTCGTTTCGGGACTTGAGCTCGTTTGTTGTTTTTTGTGCTCAATGTGCACGGCGCTTATGCTTCCATAACACTGCTCTAGAGCGATGTTGCACGGCGCCTCACCCTCAAGATCGAGGTGAGCTAGAAATACTTCGCAGTCCCAAATCTGGATGTGAGGCTCGATGCTGGGAAAGAAGTAGTTAAAAACGCCCAAGTCTATGATGGACAAACTTAGCTGACCGGCATTCCGCCGCCTGGGCACCGCGTGAACAGCCGATCCCTGGAAATTTCGCACTCGACAATTTAGAATTGCGCCGCCCCAAACGAGCGGATTGTTGTCGCCTTCTAGATACGTGCTTATCGCACGGTAGCCGCGGCTGAAGTGACAGTCTTGGATTAAGAAGTCCCACGTATCGCCGACGAACCCGAGGGCATATGCATTGATCGCCGTAGGCGGTTGCTGCTGCTCCCACTCGAACCGCAGGCCAGTGATCGACCATTCCGCACCCTCCAAAATGAAGATTGGTCGTGCTTCACTCTGCTGCCGTATGACCGCGTATTCGCCGATCAGTCTGGTGCGATTCATCCTGAAATGGATGCCGTCGCGGATGCAGTATACTCCCGAGGGAAATTTTATGCTCGTCCACTCGCCCGATAGGACTTTCTGAGAGGTCTTGCTGAGACAATCTGCGAGACTTTCAGTGCAGTCGCGCCGGCCATCGCCAATGGCGCCAAACCACCTTACGTCGAGCGCTCCCGACCACTGCCGATGCCATCTTCCGATCTCAGAATGAGCCGTCCGGAAAACGAGGCCCAGGTCGGTTGTTTCTTTCGATTCAGATTTCCACGCGAAAATTCCGCCGCCACCATCGCCTGGATTATAGTAGCCAAGAACCTGAACGATCCCACTTGGCTTCTGAATACCCAGAAGAGCGGAAATCGAAGATACTGTTATTAGCTCCGTGAGCAGATCTTTATCCTGCGTCGGGACCGACTCTGGCTGAGCACCACTGCTTGCGCTAACCGACGCCAACATAGCACCCGAGAGCAGGAGAGTTCGGCGGCTAGTTTCCATAGATTACATACAACCTTTGAGTTTCGTGATTACGGAAGCTTGTCCTCAATGCACGCAAAACGCAAGGCATCTTACCACTAATTACTTGAATTTGTTCAACTAACGTGTATCACGATCGAAGCAGAGCGAGTCAGCTTCTCTTTCGAAATGTTTCGTGGCCCAAGGAGCTTCTAGTGGACGAAAGCCTTAGGGTAAGAAAGGCGACGCCTGTCGACTGGTTTCTGATTGGGCTCTTTCTCTACGGCGCCTATTCCACCATTTCTGTCTTCGGTGGGGATGGGAAAATACTTTTCCCAAACGTATTGTGCTTGGTGGCAGCAATTGGAATGGCTGCGAGGACGGCACAGTTCTATAGCGCTAGGGTTATCGTCGCGATCGCCATCATATTTGTAATTGGCTTGGCTAACTTCGCTTGCCATGCAATTTCATCCTTCGAAGATAGCCTCGAGATCGCGAAATCTTGTCTTCAGATCGTCTACTCCATCGCTATCTCGTATTCGATGTTTGTGTTCTTGTCCACGCTCCCAGCGGCACTCGTCAGAAGACTCTTTCTTATGTGCGCCCTAGCGCTAGTGATAGGCGCGGTATTGGAAATTTACGCTGGCTTAGGTTCGATTAGCGACGCGTTCCGGGCTCTAGTATTTCCTAAGGGACTTTACGTAAATGACCAGCGAGATGAGATTCTCTACGGTCAAACCCGGCCGAAGGTGTTCTCGCTTGAACCGTCGTTTGTAGGGCTCTGGTTTACAGTTTTTCTGAGCGCTTGGTTTTCATTGGCCCAACGAAACACGTTCGTTCGGGATAGCCTAGTCTCTGCTTTCATATGCATTCCCGCACTACTAGTCATTCGGAGCCCGACCATCCTATTCTTTTGCTTGGTATGGGCTTCCGCTGGAATGTTTCTGTTCTCTCCTCTTACAGAACTCAATCGATTTGCGGACCGGCACTTGCGCCGCGTTGCGCTCGCTTGCTCCATATCTGCTCTGTGTTTGCTGAGCGTCTTTGTCAGCTTAGCCGCCGAGAGTCGGGACTACCCTCTTCTCAGTGGAGAGAGCGTATTTATCAGACTAATTGCGCCGCTCGAGATCGCTGAGTACACCGTCACTGAGCTACCCATGGCAGGATTTGGACTCGGCGCGCAGGATGCCCTCACCCCTTACGTTCTGTCTTATGTTCAGTCGCGACGAGAAAGGGTTAATGGCACCTGGGATGAGGCAACATCAGCGCGGTCACTTTTGACCAACAGCTTTTTTCAACACTGGATCTTCTTGGGCATCGGGTTCGGCGTGCTGATGATCCTAGGCTATCAGAACTTGCTGCGCGCCCTTCGTGTCAAGCAGATCAGCTACATATATCTCTCGACTTCCGTTATGTGGTTTACCGTCGGCGGCTACGTAACTGTCCCGCCATGGGCCATCTTCTTCTTGTTCGTTACCGTAGCCGCACTGCACCAGCGCCGAGCTCTGCAGGTCCAGCATTCGAAGAGGGCAGTGAAGATAGCCGCCCGAAGCGGATCAAATGAAATGTCAGTTTTGAAAAACTGAATACCGAAACGTGTAAATTCTCATCATCGTTCCAAGAATGGTATCGATCCGCTGATAGCCCTGAACGTTAAGTGGGTTGCACTTGTCCGAACCAAAGTAGCAAACCTTTACCTTGATGAGCTTTGAGCAGTTATTCTTAATGCTGACAACGTGATCCACCATGTCACGATTTACGGTATGCGCTCGCGCTGCGGCCTCGATATCGAGACATGGTCGATTCAGAGCATCGCGTACAATGCGTGCTCCAGACTGTTCTGCAGGGCCTTGCATTGTAAGTGGTGGCGCATTCGGGCTTGTTGCGCTCGTCTGCCCGTGTGCTTGAAATCCTACAAGGAGTGGGAAAGCGACGACGGCCAAACCATATGCAAAAGCTCGGAATCGTACTCCGCTCATCTCCAAGGCCTTTCATCTGTTTCAATACCAAGAATCGTTGGTTTGAGTCCCTCGATCGAGAGCCGCTTGGCAAGGCTCCGTCGATTGGCGATATCCACCCTCTCCAAGCTGGCGAGCAAGCGCTGACGATGTGCCCAGCCTACCCCCATCAGATTCGCAGCAGCGTCTTCGATCAATTCTGAATCGACCAACTCGGCAAATTCGGAAACAACGATTGCCCGGGAGGTCTCATTAAGTCCCGAGAATATGGCCAAGGCCACCCGGTTGCGACGTAAAGCGATCCACCCCTCGTTGGGCCCAGACGCATAAGACTGTTCTAAATAGATGATGTTGTTGGCATCGAAGCCGTTGCGTGTCGTCGCTATCGAATACAGCATCAACCAGAGAAACGAATCGCTGGGAGTCCGGGCAAGCGTTGCCCTGACTTTGCGCTCGGCGGCCTCCACTTCGCGATCCGCCTCGCCCGAGCTCTTCCGCTGCATCGCCTCTTCGGCCGAGCGCAACATCACCAAAGCTTCCCCTTGGGAGAACTCGGGCTGCAACATAAGCGGCCGCGGATCGGCCTTCATGCGCTCCAGCACGCCAGCAAGGACGCCCGGTTTGAAGCGCTCGTCCGCGATAATGCGGGCGACGATGTCGCGTCCCGATGTCGTCAGGGTGAACGACGGCAGCGCGGTCAACGACCAGGCTAAACCAATAAAGCCGAACAGGAACAGCAACGCGCGCGAGCACATTCGCCGTCGCACCAAGATCTGCTATTCCACATACCCGTAGCGAGCATAATACTTCTGATAATAATAGCGACCGTGATAGGACTCGTATCGCGCCAGCGCCTTGGTGTCGGCCTTGTTCAGGACCACGCCAAGCAGCTTGTCCTGGATCTCGGGCGAGCCGCGCAGATTGTGCCTGACTACGTCGATCTTGGTCTTGCCCCACTCGACCACGAACACGTAGGAGTCGGTAAAGGACGAGGTGACACGGACGTCAACGACTGGTGCCATCGGCGGCATGTCGAGCACCACGTAGTCGAATTTCGACCGAAGCAGCGTAACGAGTGCATGCATCGCCTTGGAGGCGAGAATCTCGTTGGTATGCAGGAGTTTCGAGGTGGTTCCTGCTGGCAGGATCGACAGCTTGGTCTCGGGATCAACGATCAACGTATCGTCCAGCTGCGCCTTCTGCGCAACCACATCGACAAGTCCGATTTTTGCATTGGGCACCAGAGCCCGCGACAGAGAGGGATTACGCAAATCGGAATCGACCAGAATCACTCGCGCCCCGCTATGTGCGATCAGCTGCGCTAGGTTGGTCGACAGCGTGCTCTTGCCCTCATTTGGCAGCGTCGAGGTGACCGCTAGCACACGATTCTCGCGCACGATGGAATTGAGGTCCACCGCTACCTTGAGCGAGCGCACCGCTTCCGCAAAGCGCGAGAGTGGGTTCTCGATAACGTAGCGCAGGAGATCGGGCTGCGGGTTGTCCTTCTTCGACCTTTTATCAGCGAGAAACGAGGGCACGGCAGAGCCGCTTGATAGCGAAGGCAAGATCGCAATGCAGTTCGCGCCGAGCACCTCCTCAACCTGGCCGGTGGTCCTGAAGACCCTATCGGTGAGCTCGCGTGCCATGGCCGCCCCAAAGCTGAGAACGAAGCCGCCAAACAACGCCGCCACCAAGATGATCAATGTCTTGGGATAACTCTTCACCAGCGGCGTAGTCGCCGCGCTGATCACACGCGCTTCGGTGATCGGGAAGGACTGCTGCTGTACGGATTCCATGTAGCGTTGCAGAAAATTATCATACATCGCCTGGTAAGACTGCGCATTGCTCTCGAGCTCACGCAGCTGCACCTGTGCCTGGTTGGTGAGCTGAGATTCCGAGACGACGTTGTTGAGACTCGACCTGATGCTCTCCTCGCGCGTCACCGCGATATCGTACTCACTCTTGTAGGATTCCTGAATGCGCTTCAGCTCGTCCGTGATGTTCCTCTTGATCTCCGCCATCTGCCTGCGAAGATTGACGGCGGCAAGGTGATCCGATCCGTACTTCGCCGACCAGATCGATTCCTTCGACGCCATATCGACGTACTGCGCGCGCAGCTTGACGATGGTGTCGTTCTTCAGCGCATCCGTGACGTTGGCGTCGGGAATGTCCTGCTTGAGGATGTCGTTCATGCGATCGAGCCGTGCCTTGGCCTCGGCGGTGGCCGCATGTGCCAGCACCAACTGGCTGTTCACTTCCGCAAGCTGCTGCTCGTTCATCAGCCGCCCGCCGGTATCGACGATGTTATTGGCGGTCTTGAAATCGACGACCGCCTTCTGCGCGGCGGACGCCTGCGTGCGCAACTCCTTGATGCGGTCCTGCAGCCAGACGCTGGCGCGACGGGTCGCTTGGTACTTCGCCTCGAGCTGGTCGACGATGTAGGCATCTGCGATCGCGTTGGCGATTTTCGCAGCTTTGACAGGATCTTTGGAAGTATAACCGATCTCCATGACGTATGTCAGGCCGAGCCGCTTGATGGTGCGGTTCTTTTCAAATCGCTCCAGTGCCTTTCGCGTCAGCTCGAACTCGGACGGCGCATGGCCGTCGGAAAACAAGTCTGCAACAAAGCCGATGACAGCGCCCAAGACGCCGCCGCCGGGACCGGCGAACTCGGGGTCATCTATCAGGCGCAAATCGCGGATCACAGCCAGGCTAATGTTCTCGGACTTCAGGATCTCGACCTGGGTTTCGACCGTCGCCGAATCCACCGCGATATCACCAAGCACCGACTGCTGCTGGAACAGCTGCACCTTGCGGGTGTCGATCACCATTTGGGCGGTCGAGGTGAACTGGGGCGCGGCGGTGAAGAGATAGAGCAACGCCAGGATCATGCAGGCCGATACGATGGCGACCATCGTCGGGAATTGCCGACGGACGATTTCGACGTAGGAGGTGAGCGTCTGGGACGGGGAGCTGTCGACATCGGCGAGATCCCGGTTGATCTCCGACGTCGGCTTATTCACCTGCAGCATTGGGCAATTCCTGAAAGCATCCCCCATCAATTCCGGAGAACGCATCGACCAAAGACGGTTACGTGAGCGAAGGTACTCAAAGGGCAAAGAACCGACATGCACATAGCATGCTAGCGGCCGCGGCTGAACTCAATTGATGCAGTGCAACGAGATCTGCACATTACATCTTGCACGAAGCTTAACGGGAAATGCGAAACGGCGCCTCGGAAAGCGCCGCTTCATGATCAGATGATGATGCGCGATCGGCTGGACCGCGTCAGACTTGGCTGCAGCTCAGCGACGTGGGCTGGTGCTGCTCGTCGTGCCGCCCACCGAGCCGCTGCCCATGCTCGAGCCTGAGGTCGCGTAGTGCAGGCCGCCGAACGAGGAGGCGCCGCCGTTCGATCCGCCGAACGCAAAGCCGCTCGATCCAGTCGAACCGCCTGCACCGGAGCCACCACCGCCGGCGCCACCGCCGGTTGCCGCGATCGCGACATCGCCGGTTGCGGCCTGGTAGGCGGCGATCACGTCGGCGCTGTTGGTGCCGGCGATTGCGTTCTGGATTTCGGTTGCAAAGGCCTGGTCGCTCTGCGCGGCCATGCGGGCGACCTGGGCGAGACCGGCGACGATCGCGCGCATCTGGTCCTTCGTCGTCGCGGAATCCTTAAGCAGCCCGATCAGGGCGTTGAGCGTCGAGGGATCCGAGGCGCCGAGATCGCGCACACGCGAGATCATCTGCGCACCGCCGGTCGGGAATTGCTGCAACAGGCTGCTCGGCGCGCTCTTGAAATCCGAGATGACCTGAGCCGGCAGCTGACGCTGCGGCGGATAGACGGCAGCGCTCGCGGCCGTTGAAATCGTTGCGGCCAGAGCCGCGGCCGCAGCCAAGCGAAGCGCAAAACGAATCGCGCGCATAATTAGACCCTCCAAAAATATCAGCTTGCCCCCTGCCGCGGGCAAATGACGCGTGCAGCGCGGAACCTAGCCGAACAACCCTCGGCTGTCTACTCATACTGAAAACTTCGTTAAGGCGGCAACTGCTTCAAAAATAGACAGTTTTGTGAACATCAGGCACGCGCCGGGACACCCCTTTTCGTCTTCTCATCCCGCGCACGCTGGGAGCCTTCTGCAACCTGCGCCTCAACCTCCGGCCGAGCCTCGCCCGAGCGGAAGGATTGCGCCAGCCCCGCGCCAAAAAGCGCAAAAAACGGAATGCTGTAGCCGGGGACCTGGAGCGTGAAGTCGAGGCACGAATGCAGCAGCGACAGCGTCGCGGTCGCCGCGGCCGCAAGCGGGATGATGACATCGCGCCGTCGTCCGAACACGCCCTTTGCCAGAATCACAGACATGATGATCCAGGCCGTCGCCACCAAAAGTGCCATGGGGATGCCGACTTCGGAGGCGAGCTCCAGCGGAGTCGAATGCGCCGCATCCCAGATGCCGCGAATCGAAATGTTCGGGCTGCGATAGGGCGGGAAGGCCCACTGGAAGGTGCCCATGCCGGTGCCGAACCACGGGTTGTCGGCGATGATTCGCAAGGTCGACTTCCAGGCCTCCACGCGACCTTCATCGACCAGGCCCTGGCTATCAAAGCGGCTCGAGACCCGCCCGCCAAGCAGTTGCATCAGGCCGAGCGCGACCACCACGCCGGAGCCGAGCGAGATCCAGATCCCCGTCCTCGGCGGCAAGTCTCTTCTCAAGAAGATCGTGAACGACACGATCATGGCGAGCAGCGACAGGCCGACGCCGGCGCGCGAGCCGGTCATGAACATCGCCATCAAACAGACCAGCAAAGCGAGAAGCTGCGGCAGGATTTCCCGTGGCGGAATCTCGGCGAGATCGCGCGAGAGACGTTTCCAGTCGAGGCGTCGCTCAGGAACGCGGCGGCGGACATCCTCCAGAATCAGCAGCATCCAGACCACAGCGGCCGAGCCGAAATAGGCCGCCGCGGTGTTGCGGTTGATGAAGGTGCCGGTAACGCTGCCGAGATAGGCGGTCTTGTCCCGCCACAGGATCATGGTGGGCTCGATCAGGAACGAGGCCACACCATAGAGCGCGTAGACGCCGCCTGAGATGGCGATCACCCAGAGCATGCGGCGCGCCCGCTCGCGGTCTGCCCCGACGGTGATCCCAAGCAGGATCGCCAGGATGTTGGCAAGCGGCGCGCCGAGCGCGAAGAAGGCCTCGTTCTTCACGATGGACACTGACGGGGCGATCTCCTGGCCCAGGAGGTCGGACGCCTGCTTCCAGATGGGATGAAACGGCGCGATCCAGGGGTGATCCGAGAGCTGCTCGTGCAACACGAATGCGTAGGCAGCGATCACGACGGCGATGCCGGCGATCATCCACAGGTGCGGCCTTCGCAAATCGCGCGTGGGCGCCACACTAAGAGCAACGCCAAGACAGAGGCACCAGAACGCGATCGAGAGATCGTTGGTCGAGCCGAATGGGAACGGCGCGCCGGCCACGACGAAGGACAGGATAAAGGTGGCCGGAAGACTCCAAGACCAGCGGATGTTCAGCGAGCCAAGACGCATCCTCGTTACGGCAAGGCCTCTCCTTTAGAGGACGCAATCAATCGGATAGATCTTCAGATCAACGTTCAAACGGCTGTTTCTGGTTTGCGCCCGAAAGGCAAAGAACGAGCCGCCATCATCGCTTGACGGCTCGAGCTTGATTCCGGGGGTGAGCTCGTCCGGCGGCACCAGAAGCCCGATGTGGCGGTTGATCGCGGAAATCTCTATTCTTTTGTGCCCCTCGCCAAAGTCTCCCGCAAGCTGGGTGACCGTGACCTTTGGCAAGCCCCGACGCTGATGGCACGCGTCCTCCTCCCAGATCTTCGTCTGCTTGACCAGCGGTTGGCCGGCGGTGTCAGGGAGCACGATATCGGAAAAGGATGGCCGCAGCATACCGAAAAACCGGCTCTCTTTCGAATTGGCGGACAGGCGCACCGTAAACGACAGCGATCCCTTCGCACCCGGTAAGTCTCTAAGAATCGACGCGTTCGGCTCAGCTGAAACGATCACATCGATCCGATGGCGCACGCCAAAGCTCGTACCAAGGCTCGTTTGAGCCCACGCCGATCCGCCGCCGAGCCAAAGCGCAGCGGCAATCACGACAAGCGCGCGGCCCGGCAACCAGCCTTGCATGTGTTTTCCCTTAAGTTCAGCGAACCGCCTCCTCAACAAAAATGGCACCGGGAAAGCCCGGTGCCATTTCTTCTCGTTCGTATCGGGCCGATCTTACGGCGCCAACTTGATGTTGTTGCGGAAGATCAGCGTGTCGTTGGCGAGGTTCACCGCATCAGAGCCAGTCGCCATGATCACCCGCAGATAGGTCAGGAACTTAGCAACTTCGACGTTGCGCGAGTTCGAGACGTAGATGATGTCGCCGTTCTTCATCATGACCTTGGTGGCGAGGAAGAAGCCGCCCGGATCACGGAAGTTCACGTTGAAGATGACCGGGATCGTATCAGAGGTGTATTTGTTGACGTCGACGCCGAGCTGGGCAGCAACCTCACGCGGCTCGCGACGATAGAGGAACACGGCAGCCGGATCGGCCTGAGCGTCGAGGAGACCACCGGCCTTACCGACCGCTTCGCCGAGATTGATGCGCCAGGCGTCGAAATTGAACTCGCCGCTCTGCCCGCTAGCACCGAACGCCAGGAACTTCTGCTGCTCGCGATAGACGTAGATGCTGTCGTCAGGACGCACGTAGATATTGTTCTCAGGCGCCATGACCAGGTTCTCGAACGGCACAGTGGCGCGCTTGCCCTGGCGCTCCAGCATGACCCAGGTCTCGAAGCCCTGACCCTTGATGCCGCCCGAACGAGTGATGGCGTCAAGCACCCTGTCCTTCGCGCCCGCCGCGCTCGCCGGGAAACGGGTCGGCGTATTGACTTCACCGAGCACGCTGATGAGCTGCGTCCGCTGCGAGGACATCGCCACGACAACCTGCGGCTCGATGGCGCGGTTGGCGATCTTCTCAACGATCGAACGCTGGATTTGGACTGCGGTGAGGCCCGCCGCCTTCACCTGACCGGCATAGGGCACTGTGATGAAGCCGTCATTGTCGACAGTCTGGTCTGGGATCGTCACGAAGTTGCCGGGACGAACGCCGGCTTCCGCCGGGATGAACAGACCGCCTGCGGCGGCTTCGAAGATGGTGACGCTGACGACGTCGCCGATGCCGAACACGATGCTGGCCGGCGGCCGCTTGTCTGTGAACGCACCTGCAAGCCCCTTGGGCTCGTGGGTGTGCAGGATCTTGACCGTGGCCGGATTCAGCGGGACGAGTTCATACTCTGGCGCGCTGGCCGTCTGAATGTGATTGTTAACGTCATCCGTGAGAGGTCCCGAACCGGGATTGGTCGAACAGGCGCCTAGCGCCAAAGCCACCGCCAAAAACGCCGGCTTGAATACAAAAGTCTTGGCAAAGGAATGCATGAATCGCGCCCACATAGTCCCCATTTACCCCTGAAGTGGTACGGCGGGTTGGGCGGTGCGACAAGAGTTCCACGCCGTTTCGCAAGCGTTATGGCGACGACTGTTGCTTGCAGGCAACTCTTAGGAACTCCAGCTAAGCCTTTGTGACCATTTGGTGTAACTTTCTTGCTCGATCGGTGGGCAGCGTGCCCGATGTGGGGCCGCTGCAAAATCCGTGGCCGTCCTGATAGAAGTCCGAACCGTTCAACTGATGGGAGCCCCCGTGCCCGTTTTTGCCATTGCCTTGCTCGGACCGCTGCTATCGATCCCGCAAGGGGCTCCCGTCGGGAACCGCTGCCAGAGCGGCCCTCCGGCCTTGGGTTCCGCCTGCGTCTTTTCAATTGCCGCGCCGGCCGCCCCCTCCTCCACCTGGAAATTCACCCGGACGCAGGGGGCTAAGGAGGGGGAAAGCTTCGCCGCCATCATGAAGACGGCCGACACGACTCAATCCGATCTCGACTTTGCCGGCCTGATCGTCCGCTGTGCGCCGAAGGGCAAGATCGACGTGCTGGTCGCGTTGATCCGCCCCCTCCCACCCCGAAGCCGCCCCCAAGTGACAATCACCTCGGCCTCAGGCGGCTCCCAGACTTTTGAGGCCAGCATGGCCGGCGCCGGCGTTGCCGTGCTGCTGCCCGACGAAGTCGCCGCCTTCGCCGGGGGCAAGTGGCAGGTGACGGCCTCGCTGACCGTCACGGTCAAAGAAAAAGAAAGCGACAGCGAAATCAAAGGTCTGGTTGCCCTGAATGGGTTGCGGGAGGCCTTTAATTCGCTGCTCACGAATTGCGGCCAATAGGCCAAGTTTAGCCATACGACTTAAGGGTGTCTTAGGGTCTGGAACCTTAGGGTCCGGAGCACGGGGAGCGTTTCGGATGGCTGAGTTCTTGATCTTTAGTTTTCTCGTGGGAGCGGTGTTGGGCCAGCGTTTCCGCGTATTGGTACTCCTGCCGTTGACGCTCGCGATCGGGCTGATCGCCATCCCGATCGGCATGATCGCTCAAATCGCATTTCTTGAGGGGTTGAAGGATTTCGCACTGTGCGCAACCGCGCTTCAGGGCGGGTATCTGTTTGGATCGCTGGCGCGTTTCTGGCTGGCCGCGGCGCGTGCCTCCCGCGTCTTCGTGCGGCCACTGAAAACCGCGCGCTGAAGTCTTCCCCTCCGCACGATCTGAAGGTCTTCCCACGCGATTTGCAAATTCCATCCACACCATCCGCGCCTGATGGCGCATTGTGATGGGGCCGCCCGCTTGAAATGGGGCTGACGGCTTGTATGGTGGCCTCACTGTTTCAGGCCTTTGTTCGAGCGCGCCGGTTGTCCCTCGCTTATTTTGCCCTCATCTTATCCATTGCTTCGGCAACCATCCTCGAAATCGGCGGCGCCAGGTTCGGTGCACAGCTCGGGATCGCGGCAGCCAGCGTCAGCCTGCTGGCTGCCTCGCTCAATGCAGGAAAGGCCGACTACGAACACTACCTGCGGGCGAGCTCGTGGGTCGGTTGGGTTTTGGTCGCAATACCCGCCGCTATCGCGCTGCAGATGATCCCAGTGCCGCTTGGCGTAGCGCACCCGATCTGGGCCGGCGTCCATGACGCGGTGGGCGGCCTTGCTCTCGGACCTATCACCGCCGACTTCGGCCTGACGTTGAATGCCCTGCTCGTTTCGCTTGCGGCTGTTTCGCTGCTCGGCGTGACCATCGTAGTAGCGCGCGATCGCGGCCGCGCCGAATTGATCCTGTTCGTCTTGAGCGGGATCACCACGCTATCCGCGCTGACGCTGGATCTGCACCGCATATCGCCAGCCTTGGGCGACGCATCGCCCGCGGGACTCGCAACCAGTCTTGCCGGCTTTGGCTTGCTGCTCAACCTTGCCGTCATGCAATTGGCGGCAGAGCGCGCCGAGACGCGTCACCCCCTCTCGCGCTCCCTCGCTGTGGGAGCTTGCGGCCTGATCGCCGCGCTGATCAACGCGCTCGCCATCTTTGGATTTTCGAACACGAACAGCGCCGTTGCGGCCAGCCTCGGCTTTGTGCTGTTCGTGCTCATCCTGATCATTCGACGCCTGGACCTGTCGACCATCGCGGCCACAGCGCTGTCAATTGCGGCTCTCATCGGCACAGGCATCGTGCTGGGCTTCGTGTTCGAGAAGAGCTCGGGATCCGCCTTGCTGCGGTTGGTCTCCGAGCTCCCGGGCGAAACCAGAGCCACACTCGAGCGGATGCTGGCGGATACTCGCTGGTTCGGCGCAGGTGCAGGCAGCTTTGCGGCCGTAGCGAGGATCTATCAGAGCGACCCCGGTGAGGCATTGCGGCCGCCCTCGGTAGCGGCCGCCATTTTCATCGACATGGGGTGGATTGGCCTTGCTGCCGCTATTGTCGTAGCGAGCGTGCTGTTGGCGCGGCTTTTCTTAGGTGCCTTGGAGCGAGGTCGCGACTCGTTCTTCCCCGCGGCTTCCGCGGCCTGCCTCTGCTTCGCGCTTGTCGAGAGCTTCGCAAGTCCCGGCCTGCTGCACCCCGCAGCAATCCTTTGCCTCTCGGTGATGGTAGGCCTTGGGCTGTCGCAAAGCATCAGCTCGCGCTAGCAGCCAGAGCCTCAGACGTTGCGATCCCCCAAGGATGCCCAATAATTCGGGTTCTTCGGCGATTGAATACGCACCCAACGATAGGGCTTCTTCGACCACGGCAGGATGTGCGAGGTGAGATTGTCCAGCACGAGGTCGCCAGAGAAGGTGCGCACCACGACGACAAGGTGATGCTCGCCCCAGGTGGTCACGACCTCGCTGAGCAAAACCGAGCGGGCCGGCCAGCCCTTTGCGATCAGATCGTGGCGTTTTGTCACAGCGTAGTCGTTGCAGTCGCCGCTGGTCGGGTGCAGCAGCCACTTCTCGCCGCGCAGACCCTCCAGATTGGGCTCGGGCCGGATCGCAGCGTTGACCTCTTGGTTCACGTCCTGAAGCTGTGCCACGCGCTGGGGCGTCAGTTTCAGCCGACCGCCCCTGAACACCATGCGAGGCGGCTTGCATTCGTTCCCGTACTTCAAGCAGAACATCGTGAATGCCATGGGCGCCAGCGTCGGCTGATCGAACTTGATGTATTGAATGGCCCCGCGCAGGTTGATCGGTGCGGAGACGAAGGCCGCCTTGGCACTCTGCTGAACCCCGATCGCAGCCCCGAACACGGCGGCTGCAACGGTTAGGAATTTTGCTACTTTGCGCACTGTGCGCCCCCCGTTTTTCTTCGGGAGACCCTACAAAAGGCGTCTTGAAATACGGCTCACCGGGGCAGTCGCCATTGAATCAAACTCAAGGCGACGCTTTCTGAAACAATTAACAATACCGAGTGGACACTTGCTCTGCTAAGAGCACGATGATTTGCGCAGCTCAAGAAACAGGCGATTCGACCGACCAAATGGGCCTTTCCCGACGCTTACGTAAGAAGACCAAGCCCCGGCTTCCCGATGGCGTCCGCGTCTATGCGATCGGCGACGTGCACGGTCGCTCCGATCTGCTTCAATCCCTGTTAACCGTGATTGATGCAGATCTTGCACGCTCCGCGCCCGGGCGCGCCATCCAGGTCTTCCTTGGCGACTATGTCGACCGCGGTCCTGACTCGCGCGGGGTGCTCGACCTTTTGATCGATCGCTCAAGGACCCATGAGACGGTGTGCTTGAAAGGTAACCACGAGATCTTCCTGCTCGAGGTGTTGAAGGACCCGGCCCGATTGCAGGAATGGCGCCACTATGGCGGCCTGCTCACGCTGGTTTCCTACGGCATCACGCCCACCATGAATCCCAGCGCAGAGGAGCAGGTCGAGCTGATCGAGCGGCTGAAGCGCGCTATTCCGCCCGAGCATCTGGCGTTTCTCCGGCAGCTCCCATCCTCCTTCACCTGTGGCGACTTCTTCTTCGTCCACGCCGGTGTGAAGCCGGGTGTCCCGCTCGAGCGACAACGCGACGAAGACATGCTCTGGATCCGAGAAGAATTCCTCGCCTCCGAGGAGCGCTTCGGAAAGTATGTCGTCCACGGCCACACGCCGGTCAGCGCGCCGGATATCCGAGCGAACCGCATCAACATCGATACCGGCGCCTACGCCACGGGCAACTTGACCTTGCTGACGATCCAAGGCGATAGTCTGCTTGCGCTCTAGCGGTTGGCTCTACACATTCGGGCTCGCCGCAAAAATTAGTTACTTAGAGTTCATCTCATGCACTCGACGAAATGGCTTCGCGGCCTTGGTATCTGCATTGCAACGGTGCTGATCCTTTACGCCGGGTTGAGTTTCTATGGTGATGTTGTGCCGCAGAGATTCCGCGCCAGCGACGTATTCGCGGGCCCCATCGCGCCGACGAACGCCAACGAATCATCTGGCGGCAGCTTTGCGCGGCTGGTGTCGTTTGATGGCGACTTGCTGGCGAGTGAGGCCGCGCGGATGGCAGCTCAGGTCATCCACCATCCGGCCAGCGACGCTAACGCTCGGGCCACGGACAACAAGTCGGCGCAAGGCGCCTTAACCGCGGCGCTCAAGATCTCTCCGATCCGACCCGCACTTTGGCTGGCGCTAGGAACGCTGAAAGCCGAAATGCGCGAACCGGCGACAGCATCGCTGAAGATGTCCTATTTGACCGGCACGGTCCCGGTGGACGTAGCATTTTCCAGGCTTCAGACCGTGACATCGACCTCGGCAGCATCTGACGAGGAAGTTCGGCTCTTGGCCCAATCAGACATCCGCTCGGCGCTCGCGAGCCGCGCACGCTTCGATGCGCCCTTGATCGCCGTGTATGTGCAAGCATCCCCAGAAGGGAAATCGCTTCTGCTCAGAGCGACCCAAACCATCGATCCCAAGTTCAACGCATTGCTGAAAAAATACTAGAGCGCGATCCGGAAAAGTGTGAAGCGGTTTTCCCTCACGACAAACGCGGAACGCTGCGCGGAGATGCCAAATCATAACCTTAAGCGTGATGACGATTCATCCCAATCTCATCGCGCTTTGTTCATCTACCCCGGCTCTCAGCGCCTGGATCCTGGCGCCATCGGAACGAAATCCTCCTCGCGCCGGGGCTGGTCCGATCCGCCCTGATAAACAAACATGCCCTTCTTGGTCTTGACGATGTCACCGCGCTGCAAGCTTTCGTCGTTGAGGACGCGCTCGCTTGCGACGATATCGGGATCCTCTGGGATCGGCACATTGAGCTCGGGACGTTCGCGACGCTCGCGCGCGACGTCCTTTGCCCGCCGCTTTGCCTCTTCAACCCGTTGCCGCCATTCGTCGCGCGAGGGCTCGGGCGGACCCGGCGAGATAAAATCGTTGAGCGTTGGCCCGGGCTCGTCCTGCGCCAAGCAGACGGGCAGCGATTGAAGAAGCCCGACAGCAAGGATGACAACAACGGCAACGCTGCGGGAGCCATGTCTTCCCTGCGCGAAAACCGCGCCGATGTGGTGAGCGGTCTGCAACGTCACAGCTCCTGGAGAATGGGGGCCACGGACAAGATGGACGAGCGCCTCAATTCGAGCTCACCTCGTACTTGATTGCAAGAAGGGCTATTCGCAGGCAACCTTGTCTTTCAATTCATATGGCTCGGGCTGTTTTTCGCAGCCGCGCTCCCTTTTGCGGAACGGGGCCGGGCTTTGGCGCCTTACCGCCGGCTTGAGGCGCTACCCCGCGTCCTGTTTCCGTAGTACGGCACAGCGCGACCGCCCCTGGTAAGCGGAGCTTGGATCCGGCTCGGAATATTCGGGGTTGCGTTCGGGGACGCGGGCTGGGACGGGTTGACAATGATCACGTTGCGATTAGGCGTCGAGGGGTCGTTGACCCCCTGAGCCGAGACGGCGCCCACCGGGCTGACAAGCGCGACCACGACCAGAATGACACGGTTCATCACAATATCTCCCGAGCAAGAACGTCGGGGAGGCAGCCACTGTTCCTTCAGGGCTCCTTCACGCTCATTGGGGCCGATTACCGAGGCACGGCAACCAGCTTGCCATCTTTCCAAACCCCTTGAGCCGCCATTCCGACGGGCAAGCTACCGGTCGTAAGGTTTCGGATCGCCGTCGGCCGCGATGGGCTCTGCGTCGTCTGCGTCTTGTTCGTGCTCGTGGTCACGATGCTGGTGCTGGTCACGTTGGCCGGATCCTTCACGCCCTGCGCCAAGGCAGGCTGCATCAGAAGGGCCGAAAGCGTGAGAGCTGGCAGGATGACGCGCATGGTCGAGCACCGGTAATAGACATTTTCCGGAAGTGTCACAGGTTTCTGTGCAAAAGCAAGCGTCTTGGCGGACCTAATTGTCCCGGTAGTGCTTCGGTGATGTGGGCCCGTTGCGCGCAAAAACCTAGCGAACGAGCGTCATCCGCGCTACTTGATCGGCTTGATGACCGATCCCGGCGATACCACCGACACGACCGCGAAGACGCAGGCGATCAGGGCCGAGTTCGTTCGTGTCCTCTCCGAACGGGTCCGCTCCATCTCGACCGACCCACAGCAGATGCGGAACATGGTCTATGAGCTCGCCCGTCTCAAGCTCCTGGAACAGTTCACGCACGCAGACGCTCGCGAGTCTCGTGAGATATTGCAGGTCCTGGAACGCGCTTTTCAAGACGTTGAGCAGTCCTTCGCGCGCAACGATGCGCCGGTTCCGCCGGATGGCGCATCCCCATTGCCTTTGGCCACGAAAGGCTTTCCTGCCTCCTTCCCTAAGGTCGAAGGAGAGACACCACGTCCTTCCGTTGCGGCTCCTCCCCCACGGCTAGCCGACCGGCCCAAACGAGCCGGAAACATCAACTTCCTTGTCCGCCTCGCCGCGATCCTCCTGCTCGTTGCGATTGTTGGCACTATCATCGCGTCTTGGCCGCGGGTCAGAACGCAATTCGCCGCGCTATCGCAGCGCTCTTCCACGGCCGCGCAACCCCAACCAGCACCCGCCCCGCCTGCGAGCGAAAGCGCCGAGCGGCTTTCGGGCGTACAAAAAGAGGTGCCCCAGCCCGCGCCCCCCGCGATGCCTTTACCGGTCACCTTTGGCGTTTACGTTTTAAGCGATGGCCAGCTTCAAGAGCTGAAGATGGTGCCCGGCAAGATCCCCGATCGCCGCGTTGCGATTTCGGCCGCGATCACCACGCCCAGCGCAACCACGGTAACCAGCGGAGACGTCAAGTTCATCGTGTTCAGGCCAGATGGAGGCATCGACGCCGCCGGCACGGAAGTCCGGGTCGTCGCAAAAGTTTCACGCTCCATGGGTGTCGATGCCACGGGGAAGGCGGCGATGGTGAATGCCGGCGACTCCTGGGTCATCCGTAGCATGTCCTTCCCCTACAAGGTCGGTCCCGTCGAGGATCAACCCAGGATGCTGTTGCTGCAGCCAGAGCAGGACGGCTTCACGCTCTCGCCAGGCCGCTACATCGTGGTGGTCAAAGGCATGGGCTATGATTTCACCGTGGCCGGTGACGTGACCGACCCGAACCAGTGTGTTGAGCGCATCAACGCGATCAACGGCGCGTTCTATTCGCCCTGTCCGCCGCGACGATAGCTAGCCATGCCAACTACTTGGCGGCCTTGCTGTCTTTCGGTGTGTCCGCCGGCGCGTCGTCGACCTTGCCGTTGTTCTCAACGCATTTGTTGAAGTAGTCGCGCTGCTGCTTGGCCGTTCCCTTGGTGCTGCCTGCGGCGGGATTGCCGATCTGCCTCGGCGGAAAGGCTTTGGCTACGGCCGCATCGCACGTGCGTGCCACCTCCGCGGTAATCGCCGAAGCAGCCGCGGGCGCGACCAACGTCAGGACAAATGCAAGTCCAATCGCCTTGCGCGAGATGTTGAGAATCACCAGGCAGCTCCATCAGTTCTCGGAGAGTTTTCTCGTGGAACATAGCAAAAAGTGTCGGCGGTCCAAATGACCAAATGCCGCCTCACCGAAAACCGAAGCGATCCTGCCGCAGCGGCCCTCGCGCCAGCGCACGCTCTGAGGAATGCGGTTGCTCCAGCCAGATCAGTTTTCGTTGGCCTTGGGTGAACTGGAAGGAAGTTAGCCACACGACCAAATCACTTTGGAGTGCCGCTTGCGGTAACCATCGCATGAACCCCGATCGGCGCCTTTAGCGCTGCTACGTCGGCACGGGAGGCCCCAGAGGCCTGGACTCTCGGACCGGCACTCAAGTGAGCGCAGGTGACTTGAAGTCCGGGAAACGGGTCAGCATCGCAGCTTTAACGAACTTCAGATGCGAGATTGCCGCAGCCAAATCCTTGAGCCGCCGCTGACCGTTGGAGATTTCGGACGCGAACAGGTCCTGATGGTAATTGTCCAGGGGCTCACGTTCCAGATATTCGTCGGTGCCGTTGCCGAACGTAACAGACGCGCGAGCGAGCGCGTCGTCAACGCGCCGGTTTAGTCCGCCCTGCTCTCTCTCAGCATCCTGCAGGGCGGCATCGATCGCCGCCATGATCGACGCGATCCTTGCTCGATCCGTTTCGGCATCGCGCTCGACCTGTCTCTTATACACATCCTAAACCGTGCTCCCTCCGGGTCCGTACATCCGAGCGTCTCACGCCTTTTCGGACTCGGCTCAGCACACTTCTTGGACAGCCAAGACACAAGAAAAGCCGCAATGCGACGCGGAGAGGAATGAGGCGACCAGAGCGACGATGGGACCTCGGGTAGACCTATGCGATCGCGAACTGCGCGGGTTCCTGGTCCTCACTTCGTGCTGGCACAGTTGTCCTGCGGCGAGTCGTAGGGGTCAGTCTCGAGAGGCGCGAGGCGAGTCTCGTGCCGCGAGATCGCCAAAGCCGCGAGAACGGTGCGGTTTGAGATGTCGAGCTTTTGGAAAATATGATGAAGGTGGACCTTAATGGTCCCATTAGCGACATTGAGACGCCGCCCAATCTCCTTGTTCGACAATCCTTCAGATACGAGTCGCATGATCTGGCGTTCGCGCTCGGTTAATTGTCGGTGAGGCTTCTCCGAGCCTATTTCACCCTGCTGTTCCACCTCCTCGCGCGAGGTGACCGGCGACGGTAGACCTTGCGCAACCCGTCGCAAGGTCCGGAGCAGCATCTCAGGGTCGGCGTCTTTGGTGAGTACGCTGTGGACCCCCTCCGCAGTCATGGTGCTGCGCTCCGCAGACGTGGTGAAGAATATCACGCGAGTAGCCAGTCCTTCGGACTTTACGAGTGCAAGTATTTCGCGCCCGCCGATGTCGGGCATCAATGGCTCCAGAATTGCGATATCAGGCATGTAACGGCGCATTGCTTCGATACAGCTGACCCCATCCTCGCATGCTGCAAGGATCGTGAAGTCGAGCTGCGCCGCTAGAACGCTAGCTAGCCCTTCCCGGACAATCGGATGCCGGTCAGCAATAATCAGCGTGGTGCGCCGCATGCGGTCCTCAGCCTATCTCGATAGAAACCGACAGCGGGGCAGATTAGTCCAATCGGGCAAAACTTTTTCTAAAGCGCCGACATAAAATTAACTAACTTTGCAGAAAGCTAGCCCCGCTCCTGACGAGCCAAACAACTAATAATGGTGGGATTATGTTAACTCTTGCGGCGAGCGAAAACAGCTCCGGTAGAGTACGGCCGCGGCATCAGGGCCACATTATCGCAAAAAGCCGCGACACTTCAGCACGTTTTGGTAGTTAAATCCTAGGTGTTCGCCTTTAAAATGTCAAAACTTGAACCACGCCTGGTGTGTTGTCACGATAACCAGCATCACTTGGTCACATCTGCCGCCTATAACCAACGATATATAGGGATATTCAAGCTGGCCATCTAAGGTTCGATTCAATCTTGTGAGCCCTTACAATCTTCTCAAGGCGCGGAGCTGGCAGAGGGCCATTCGAGGATCAAGTTACACACCCAAATAGTCATACTAATCCGTACAGGGTTGACATTCAGAAATCCACGCTCGGATCGTCAACATAGGGAGGCATTGATGTCACGGGGAGCTATTTAACAATTCGGTTATTCAACAATTTTCTCAGTTGAGGCTTGAACCTCTCAATCAAGATCTTGCGCTCCGATTTCCCTGCCACAGCGATTTCATCGTGCAGGACAGCGCCAGTTCTGAGGTCAAATCCTTCCTTTCGTAATGAGTAGGTGTCCAGATGTATCCTTTAGGTGTATTACGTCAGACTCACCAATCTCTCGTAGTTCAATTCACCGAATTGCAGACCCTGCGAAATCGTGTGTTTGAAGCTGAGCAGCGAATGCTCGGTAGGCGCCGAGCAAACAGGCGACATGACGGTAAGGCTCACCTCAATCGACGGGCTCGCTCCGGCCGGCCCTAGCGCTTTCCGTAAGTATTAGCGCCCCCTCGGGACACCGATCACACTTGCCCGAGCCCGGCACGATCTGATAATCCCCTGCTCCTTTGGGGGTATCAGGTTGGGGACGATCTATGGAGATGCGCGACTGGGGAGCTATGCCTACGTCGGAGCTCTGGGAGTTCTTTGACGAGGTCACCAGTGTACTCAGTCGTAGAATGGCAGCGGAAAAAGCCAAGCTCGAGGAGCGACTGCGCAGGATCGAAGGCGGAGAGATCGATGCCCGGACCGAGCGCGTGCGCCGCCCCTACCCGCCGGTCCTTCAAAAATATCAAAATCCCAAGAATCCTGACGAAACCTGGTCAGGGCGCGGAAAGCAGCCACGCTGGTTGAGAGCCCAACTCCGAGCAGGCAAGAAGCTCGATGACCTATTGATCGCTCAACGGGGTGGAAGGCGCCGGCAGAAGGGGTGAGCCAACCAACCTTCGGCGTCAACACGGCAGCGCGGAGTATAAGGCGCGCTACCAGTGAAGTTGCTGTGCCGCATGGACATCATGCGACACCTATCCACTCTTCCGCAGCGGCTTGGTCAGCCGAGCAAGGAGAGGTGGGATACTCTTCCTGCCATAGTATCCAAAGTACCGTAGAAACTCCGGCTCTTCGAACGGAACGTCGTGATAGGCCCTCGACAACCATCTGCTCGCCGGGTCGCGCCCCCATTCCTGCGGGAACAGCGCCACTTCGTTCGCGATTTGATGATCGACCGGGGTGACGATAGGTTCGTTCGAGATGGCACCAAGCAGCGCCGATGGCAAATCAAGACCATCGAAACCCGGAAAATGATCGATTTGCGTAGCCCGGGGATTGACCTCTATTAGCTTTGCCTGCTGGGTGCCATCTTCCAGCACAAAGTCGAATCCATAGATGCCCGAGAGGTCGAGATGGCGCGCGATCGAGCGCGCAGTAGCAATCATCGCCTCTCCTTTCACGCGGCGAACCACACTTGCCACTCCGAAGTCACTGGTACGCTGCAAGACCTCGACGGCCGCCGAACCGCGAACATCGCCATGCCAGCAAGCCACGGTGCAGTTTGCAAGGCGTCCTGTAACAAACGATTGGACACAAATTTGACCCGTCGAAGACTTCTTGGTCGCCAGAAGGGCCTCGCTGTCGCCGTTCACCAAAAACGACTTTAGCCGACGCACCCAGCTCCTCTGAAGACGCATCCTGAGAAAACAAGGTACGATTTCGCTCGCCCTGCGAATCGCGATGACATCTTTGCCACCAGAACTACCGTCGAGCTTCAGGACAGCCGGAAGCCCGTGCTGCCGAACCCAGTTGAACAGGTCCCCAATAGAATCGATGGCCGCGGTTTGCGGGATGTGAACATCGGGCAACTGCGCAAGATTGGAGAGGAAGGAACGTCGGACAATGACGGGGTAAGAAAGCGGCGATCCCAGCGATGCTCTAATGAGCGACGCAATGCGCCGCATGTCGACCTCATTGGAGAGCGCTGACGCCTCGTCGTGCAATCTGTGAAGATGAGCGACAACGCGATCGTCACATGGCACAATCAGGTCTGGCTGCGATGCAACGATCGCGGCCTTGATCGAATCATGCGCCGAAGTCCTCCGATACTCGAATGTTCGATTTGGGGAATGCATCCGATGAACCGGGTGCCCCGATGGTGCAACGACGTCTACCGCAGAGCCTGCTTTCCGAAACGCAATCGCTAATCGCGCGACATTGGGCCACAACATGCTGTGCGCGAGAAGGACTCTTGCGGTCATTTCTCCGCCCACGCATCAAACTGCGGTATCGGGTAATTGCGTGATCGCAGGCGAGACCCCCGACTCAGGAACGGCGCCAGACGACGCGAGGCAAATCCAGCACCGAAAGCAAAGCGCAACATCGGTCCGAAGCTGTTTGCGGCGGCTGGCCCGGTGAAGAAGAGCCCCTTGATCGACGATTCAAAACGCGACGACAGCAACGGAGCCTGACCTGTGTGCGATAAGCGCGGCAGCAGTGAACCATCGAGATAGTCGAGGCGCCGGATGTCGACGCGATAACCTGTTGCGGCGATCACGTGATCCGCCTCCACGCAGGCGGTCTCGCCAGACCCGTCGCGCAACTCCAGACGGACGCATCCTCGGGAAATGGATGCATGCACCAGCTCGCGGCCGCTCAGCACAGGAACGTGACCGACAAACATGTCCTTCATCGGCCATCCTGCCGCCGGTCCCAGGTGGCGACGAACTACTTCCCGGCGGAAGTTGTCGGGCATGATACGAAAAAGCAGCGGCGCATCGGTACACATCCGCGACCTCAGACCCGGGCCTATACCAGAGCGGGGATGCCTGATGCGATGCCACAACGAACGATTTGTGTCGGACGGCGGGGTCGCGAACATCAGGTTTCGACGCCGGCAGATCAACGTGACGTCGCAACCGCGCGCCTTTAGGAGTGCCGAAAGATCGATCGCCGATGCACCTCCACCAATCACGGCAACGCGGCTGCCCGCGAAACGGCTGAGATCGCGATGATCATGGCTGTGCGAAACAATTTCTGAAGGGAACGCGTCAAGGGGGGGCGGCACATAGCGAAAATGGCCGACGCCTGTTGCCACCACGATGCGTCGGGCCCGCACCATCGCGCCATCCTCGCGGTTGAATGCGAACCCATTACCATGATGTCGAACCGAGCAGATCGTCGTTTCCTCCAGGTTTGGAGCGAAGCGCTTGGCGAACGCCATCCCGTAGTCGATGAAGGTCTTCAACTGGACAGGGATTCGATCGTCGCTGTATTCGATTGAGCGCTCCCGACAGAATCGCGACAGCGTCATTTCGTCCTGGGGATCGTAGAGATTGGAAGCGAAGCCGTCAGACTTCAGCAGCATACCTTCAGGCATGTGCCGCCGCCACAGCTCCATGGGACGCCCAAAAATCGCATGATCGACGCCCGCGGCGCGCAGATGGGCCGCGAGCGCCAGGCCGTAAGGGCCGGCACCGATAATTGCTACGTCAGTATCCATTGCGCTCACCACCGGTCATTCAAATCCACAGACCAATTCACCGCACATAGCCCAAATCGACCAACCAGAGCAGCAGCTCACACTTATGACGGTTGCTGCTTTTCGGTCTCGTCCTGCATGCGCACCTCCAGCGCTTGATCAATGGATGGCGCGATCGCTAGCGCCTGAGAGCGCGTGTCGCTGAGCTCCGACGGCCATAGGTCCACCGGCTCATTTGCTATTAGAGTAGAGATTTTTGCGCGCAGTGCCGGGGCGAGCCGTTCCAGGATCAGGTGCCGCTCCAAACGGATCTCGCGTTCGATAGCGTCCGAATAGAGCCAAAGCGCGTGAATCGTCTCGCGAGGAATTCTACATGGCACGTGTCCAAATTCGGTAACCGCCTGGACCAAGAGCGCCTTGCCATCCCATTCGACTTCGCCGACGAACTCGACCTCGCGGACACGCCCCATTTTTTTCTCTATATATCTATATAAATATTATTTCAGGAGTTATAGTATTAATTCCACCAATTAATGCAACTGCCAATTTTATTTAATACCCAGGCGGGAATACCTTGAAAAAAGCCTATCGATTTCAACTGCCGTTGCCGCCCAAACCCTTCCACGGAGTTAAGGCGACAAGAGGCGCTAGATCGTGACTGCTTCGGATAATCCTATTATTCACGATTCCGTATCGAGCCTCGCGAGGGAGCTGACGCGCGGTGAATTCTTTGCAGGCCTGTTTGCTCTTGGTTGTGCAAGTGGCCTTGCATCTCGTGTCATTCAGTCGGTGCACCGGCATGGATGGGTAGAGGCCACTCTTGGGACCTTTGAGATCAGTGTAGTCGTCTGGATATCGTGTGCCGTTGGAGTCTCTCTCGTACTTCAAGATCGAACGATCGGGATTCGTTCTTCAGAGCTCGTCCTGGGAGCAATCTTTGTCCTGCTCGTCCTCCTACCAATCGGTCCTCTTAGCTGGCTGGCGGTAACTGCGCTCAGCCTCTATGTCATCAACACCGCCCATGTGTCACCGTTGCGGCGCGGCGCTCTTATATTGCTCGCTACTACCGTGCCCATGCTTTGGAGCCGGCTGCTCTTTCAGTTTTTTGCCGAGCAGGTATTACGGATCGACGCATCGCTCGTTGGCTGGATCCTGCGCACGCATCGAACCGGGGATATCGTTGACTTCGTCGATGGCTCCGGCGTTCTGGTGATTCTTCCAGCGTGTTCTTCACTCGCAAACGTGTCGCTTGCACTCCTATGCTGGGTCGTCGTGAGCCAGTTAGTCAGCCACAAGAAATCTGCCTACGATCTATTCTGGCCTGTCATGGCGTGCATTTCCGTCGTGGTGGTTAATGTCACTCGCATAAGTTTCATGGGATTGAGCCAATGGCACTACGCGATGTTCCACAGCTCCTGGGGCGATGCGGTTGCGAACACGAGCATCCTGGGCCTGATACTCGGCTTCTGCGTGCTGGGGGTGAGACGTGAGCTCTTCCAGCGCATTTAGGTGGTCCATCGCGACCGTGCTTTTGCTCGCCGTTGGGTGGAAGATTGCGATTCCGTTCGAAGATCCTAGCCATTTAAGGGAGGATCTTGTCAGGTTTCTCGAACGAAACCACTTCAACGTCGTGGTAGCCGACGAAATGGCGGCGGCCGACATGCCGATCATCCGGGCAACGCGAGCGTCATGCCAACTGCAGGTCGCAAAACTAATTCCCGATGGATCGAACCGGAATCTCGTTCGACATCTTGCGGCAGGCGCGGATCGTTCGTTTGTCGTGTTCCGCGGCGAAGTGTACGCACAACAACCAATAGCCTGGACAGTGCTGCATTATCTATGGTCCAGATTTCTTCGCGAGCTGGGATTGATTAGACAGATTACTCCCGTCATCGACGTGGCGGAGGACCTGTCTTGCAATGCAGAACGGCTCCCATGGGCCGAACTTCAAGATCGTCCAGCCTGACACTGCGCTGAATCCTGGATATCGACGACAGTGGCGGTCAGACGCCGGGTCCGCCCGGCGTCATCTTGTCGCGGGCAAATCTCGGAAGAGATAGACCTAAGATTGATATTGACAGGTATTTAATTATGGTGACTATTAAATAAACGATACGAAATTTATTGACCTGGTCAGATAGTGACCACAGTCGAAAGGAAGAAAATATGACCATACCCGGATGGGTCCTTGCGATTTTCCTTGCAATGGCCGCAGCAGTGCCGGCCGGCGTCTATTTCACGGCTACACTGTTCTTTCCCCCTGACCAGACCTACACCTACGTCGGCCAGGGGACGGCCAGCGGCGCACCGGGGCCCCTCGCAGGCGCAGGGCTATCCTTCGCCGCGGTTGCCTATGGCGCCTACTGGATGGTCAAGCGCCGTCGGCGCAAACCGGACTAGGCGCCAATGTGATCGGCTCCGCGCGGCGGACACGGATAGTCGAATAGTCCAGCTCGTGGCACGCATGTGAGCGGTGCCACGGCGCCCCCCGGGGGCCCTGATTGAACCCCGACTTTTAAATACAGAGCTAGGCGTCGCGCCGATCAATCCCCACCATCCGCAGGCGTTGAAGCCCAAGAGTAACGAAGCTTCGGATTCGCCTGTCACGGGTTTCGAGTGCAGGCGCGTCTTCCGCAATCGCATCCGGCCCAGCCCCCAAGGCTCGACCGATGGGCTGAACCCAAAACTGAGGTCACCCGCACGAGCGGACTGATGCCGATCAAGCATCAGCGCTCCTTGAATGCGCGCCCAGCCTGATCTTGCAGCGGCTTGAGCAGGTAGGACAGCGCGGTCCGACCAGGGGTCTTGATGAAGACTTCGACCGGCATGCCGGGCAACAGTTTCGCCGACCCGAGCTTTTCCATCTCTTCCCGCCTCAGCGGGACGCGGCCTGTGTAGTAGCTCGTGCCGGTACGCTGGTCCTGCGTAATATCTGCCGAGACCATGCTGACCTCGCCGTCGATTTCCGGGGTCGTCTTCTGATTGAACGCCGCGAAGCGCATTGTCGCGGTCTGGCCCACATAGACCTGGTCGATATCGCGCGGTACGATTTTGACCTCGACGGCAAGCGAGTCGGCATCCGGCACGATAAGCATGATTTGCTCGCCGGGAGCGATCACACCGCCGACCGTATGAACGCTCAGCTCGTGGACTCGGCCGGATTGCGGTGCGCGGATGTCAATCCTATTCAACTGATCGACCGCCGCCGTCTTGCGCTCGGCAAGCTCGGAGAGTTTTGATCGCGTTTCGATCAGATCCTTGCCAACTTCAGTCCGCAGGTCCTGGTCGATCTGAATAATCTGGAGTCCGATTTCCGCGATCTTGCCCTTCGACTGGGCGATTGCGCCTGCAAGCTGGCTGCGCTCGCCCTCGAGGCGGGCTGTATCGCGCTCGAGGGAATTGAGCCGGGTGATCGGCACCAGATTTTTCTGAAAGAGGCTGCGGACGCCCTCCAGCTCCTGGCGGATCAGAGTAACCTCTTTCTCCTTGGCCTCGGTCTGCCCGACAAAGCCCTTGATCTCGTTTTCCAGTTGCACGCTTTTCTCCTGCAACTGTGCCTTTTGTCCGCTTCTGGCCTGGCGGCGTAGGTCGAACAACGTACGCTCCGCAACAATCGCGCGGCTCGCTTCGGAATTGGTCTCCTTGGTCCGGTCGAGCAGCGCCTTGGGAAAGACGATCTGCTCGACGCCGTCGCGCTCGGTCTCGAGACGTGCCTGCCGCGCGAGCAACTCGTCAAGACTCTTGGTGACGATCGTCGCATTCGCGAGCGTCTGCGTCTCGTCCAGCCGGATCAGGATGTCGCCGGCATTGACCCGGTCACCCTCCCGCACGCGCAGCTCCCCGACGATCCCGCCGGTCGCGTGCTGAACCTTCTTCACACTGGAATCCACCACGACGACGCCTTGGGCGATGACGGCGCCTGACAGTTGAGTCGTCGTCGCCCAACCGCCGATGCCAAACGTGACGAAACCGAACATGATCGTACCGACAATCATGTAGCGTTGGATTGATTGCATGGCGGGCGCGACATCGAGCGTGACTTGGCTGGTCATCGGGCGCCCCCATGACCATCCGCAACCACCTTAAGCGGCACAGGATTCCGCAACACTCGCCTGAGAACCTCCTCTTTCTTGCCAAGAGACTGGACTCTACCGTCCCCGAGGCACAAGACGTGGTCCACGCCTTCCAGCGCTTTCGGACGATGCGCGACGACGACGACGATCCCACCGCGCCGGCGCACGTTCAGGATCGCCTCGGTCAGCGCCTCTTCACCCTCCGAGTCGAGATTCGAAGACGGCTCGTCGAGCACCACCAGGAACGGTTTGCCATAGAAGGCGCGCGCAAGACCGATGCGCTGCCGCTGACCTGCCGATAGCGCCGTCCCCCCCTCGCCGATCTTGGTGCTATAGCCATCCGGAAAAGAGAGAATGAGGTCGTGCGCGCCCGCAGCATGGGAAGCCTCCAGAACAGCGGCGGCCGTCGCCTGCGGGTCGAATCGCGCAATATTCATTGCAATGCTGCCGTCAAAGAGTTCAACGTCCTGAGGCAGGTAGCCGATGTGTTTGCCGAGGGCGTCGGAAGACCAGTGCTCGAGCGAAGCTTTGTCGAGCCTGATCCGGCCGCGAACACTTGGCCATACGCCGACCAGAGCCCGTGCCAGGGTCGACTTGCCTGATCCGCTCGGACCGATGATTCCGACCGCCTGCCCGCTCCGAAGCTGGAAAGATACATCACCAAGGGTGGGCCTCTCCGCATTTGGCGCGCCAACATAGAGATGCTCGACCGTGAGCGTTTCGACGGGAGCCGGAAGGGCCAAGCGCTCCTCTTCCGTGGGCAGAAGCTGGAGCAACTGGTCCAGCCGTTGTCCCGATTGACGCGCGGCCACGAAGCCCTTCCAGTTCGCAATTGCCATCTCGACGGGCGCGAGCGCTCGCGCCGTTAAGATCGATCCCGCGATGATGATGCCGGCCGTCGATTCCTGATTGATGACGAGGACGGCGCCGACGGCAAGCACCAGCGACTGCAGGATCGCCCGAAAGACCTTCGAAGCACCACCAAGGCCGCTTGCGACATCGCTGGCCCGTTCGTGGGCGGCGAGGTACCTCGCGTTCACATCCCGCCAACGCAAGGCCGCTTGCTGCCGCATGCCCATGGCCTGCAGCACTTCCGCATTTCGTCGCCCCTCGAGCGCCAACGCGCTGCGCGAGACCGCCAGACGCGAAGACGCCTTTGCCGGCCCGCGCGTTCGCGTTTCGGTGAGCATTGTAATGCCGACCAGCACCAATGCTCCGATCAGCGCAGTGATGCCGATCCAGAAGTGAAAGACGAAACAGACGCCGAGATAGATCGGCATCCATGGGAGATCAAACAGCGCCGTGGGTCCTCCGCCCGACAGGAAGCCACGAACCTGATCAAGATCCCGCAATGGCTGCAGGCCGTCACCGTCGGCCCTGGTCTTTAGAGGCAGGCGGACAAGCGCATCGAATATGCGAATGCTGAGCTTCTCATCGAGATAGCGGCCGACGCGTGCGCTGATCCTGCTCCTGACCAGATCAAGCCCGCCCTGGAAAAGATAAAGCACAGTCGCCAACGCCATTAATGCGATCAGCGTCGGTATGCTGCGGCCGGGAAGCACCCGATCATAAACCTGCAACATGAAAAACGAGCCGGTAAGCATCAGCAGGTTGCTCATGCCGCTGAAGGCCGCGAGAGCCCAGAAAACTCGGCGGCAAGACCGCAGGAAAGCTGACATCTCCGACCGCGGCTCGTCATAGTCGTTAGCCGATCGCGGGAGACCGGGGAATAATCGTTGCCGCAAAGCTTCGACGAGGTGTTTCGCCGCGCCGATCGGCCCTTTCGTCCGCAGTTCGGCATCTTCCGCCCACTGCCGTGCGGCGGCCCAAAGCCTCGTCAGATGCGAAAGCTGAATTCGATAAAGGTTTGCACGCAGGGGGATCACCCCCCACCGTTCAAAGTTTGTCATGGCACTCGCCCTTGAACCGTGCCTTATTTGACGATCCCCAAGAAGTAGATCCCCAAGGCAGATTTGAGTTTGATTTCCCTGTCGTCGAGCTACTGTTACGCGAGGTAGAAGTCAGGCCGTTTTTCGCGCCGAGCCTGATCAACTTGAGCGTGTCGCCTCCCGGTAAAAGCGCGACCTCATGGCCATCCCGCCATTTAATCTGCCCTACCAGTTTCTTCGAATTGCACTCAGCTACGAAAGGCTGCTCGCAGAGCGTGATGTCGTGGCGATCTGTATCGAGTCCCCAACCACCTCATGGTTAATCGGTCGGCCTCACGTGCCGGTCGCCAGGGGCTTTTTTGGGACCAGATGGGGGCCGGGCCGAGGTTTTTTTGACCAGCACGCTTACGCACGGCACTGCAATAATAGCGCGATTCTCCTTTTAAATCGCTGCCAATTTCCCTGATGTCACGTCAGGTTGCGAAATTCAACACACCTGCATTACGCCACAGCCTCAGCCCACAGAAATCGGTGCTGAAACACTCTGCGAGTCCATCTGAGCGGGATAGAGACCACGGCACCGACTGTCACGCCGAATTTAATTCTATTTAATTTGCGTATGCTCGCTTTTTTTTCGCGACGAGAGTCGTACGAGATGGACTTATTGGAGCACGGCTCGACACGCCAGGCTTGTCACGAGCGAGAATGGCGGTCGCGCGAAGCGTCGAATGGCTGCCTCGTCCAATCACGTACCGATTTCTGTCCCTTTGCTGCATCCGCGAACAGTGCGAGGCTGCTAGCGCGTATAGAGGCGCCAGAATGCAAGAAGGCGGGGGACCAGCCCCCGCCTTCCATAATCTCCACCGCAGATTGGTGGCTACTCCCTGTCGCTGACCTCTCGGCTACGCGAAATGGAAGTCGTGGCTGGTCAGCTTGTCGAGCTGCGTGTTTTTCAGCGTGAGAGTGTCGCTTCCCGCCGTGACAACGACATCATTGCCGGACTGCGCCGCATGGGAGAGAACACTCGCAAAGCTGTCGAACACACCCTTGCTGAACTGGACGGTGTCGTGAGCTGGGCCACTGGCGGCGAAGTCCTTGATGACATCGCTGCCGAAGTTCGAGGCAAACACAAAGGTATCCGCCCCTCCCTTCCCGACCATGACGTCGTTGCCAGTGGTGCCTGTCAGCGTATTGCTACGGCCCGTGCCAATGATCGCCTCGCCCGAGCTCGTCCCGACGGTATGGCCGGTCGTGTCGACCTGCTCTGCTGTAAAGGCATGAGTCTTGCCCGACAGGTCGGCGGTGTGGAAGCTCCACTTGCCGTCGGCTCCGGCCGTGACAGAACCGGCGGACGCCGTGCCGTCAAACAGCTTGATCTGGCTGTTGGGGTCGGCTGTCCCCTTGATCGTCGCGGTGTGATCCCAGTGCGAACGTATGTTGGTGACGTCAACCGTCGATGTGCCGTGCGAGCCAATCGGCGGATCAATCGGCTGCGACATGGCGCTGGTGTTGCCGGCAACGTCGGTGGCCGAGGCAACGAACGTGTGCGATCCGGTTTGAAGGCCAGAGGTCGTCACACTGAAGTGTCCATCGGCACCAGTCGTCCCCGAGCCAAGCAGGGTCGTCCCCTCATAGACCTTGACGGTGCTGCCCGCCTCGGCCGTTCCGGTCACCGTCGCGCGATGATGGCTGATCGCATCGCTGAGCAGTACCGGAGCATCAGGCGCAGAGGTATCCACCGTCAGGGCGAGGGCAGCCGATTTTCCGCTGGTTGCACTGGAGACTGTGTCCGTGGCCGTGAAGGTGTGCTTGCCCTCAGGCAGCACCGCGGTTGTGTAGGACCACGCCCCCTTGGCGTCCGCCGTGACATGACCGATCTGGGTCTGTCCGTCGTAGACGTTTACCGTGCTCTTCGCCACCGCGGTCCCGGTCAATGTCACCGTATTATCGCTGGTGATGTGATCACCAACCGCGCCCGTGTCCTTCGAGAAGGAGCTGATTTTCGGCGCGGCAGGCAGATTTGAGCCAGAGCCAGAGCCGGAGCCAGAACCGGAGGATCCGCCGATGACGGGATTTACCGCCGCGGACGCGGCACTGACGTTTCCTGCGACGTCAGTCGCCTTGGCAGTCAGGACATGCGAACCGGTCGACAGCGCAGAGGTGGTTAAGCTCCACACGCCGCTCGAGTTGGTGGTCGCCGTTCCGACCGACGTCGTCCCGTCGTAGACCTTGACCGTGCTGTTCGCTTCTGCAGTCCCCGTCACTACCACTTGATGGGCGCTGTTGACCGTATTGCCGGTTATAGTCGGTGTCGGCGTCTGGGTGTCGACGGTGACCGCGAGCGCAGACGACGCCGCGCTGGTCTTGCCCGACGAGTTGGTCGCCGTCGCGGTGAGCGTATGCGTGGCGTCGGTCAGGACCTTGGTGATATAATCCCAGCTGCCCTTCGAGTCCGCAATCGTCGAGCCAATTTGGGTCTTGCCGTCGTAGATCTTGACCGTGCTGCCGGCAGCAGCAGTGCCCTTCAGCTCGAGCGTGTTGTCCTTGGTGATGTTATCGCCAACGACGCCGGTATCCGTGGAGAACGAGGCGATCTTCGGCGCGCCAGGCGCTGTCGTGCCCGACGACGAACCAGACGTACCAGAACCAGACGTACCAGAACCAGACGTACCAGAACCAGACGTGCCAGAACCGGACGAACCCGAACCGGAGGATCCAGAGCCAATGACGGGATCCACGGCCGACGAAGCGGCGCTCACGTTGCCAGCAGCATCGGTCGCCTTCGCCGTAAGAGTATGTGCCCCGGCCAACAGAGCAGAGGTCGTTACGCTCCACACCCCGCTCGAGTTCGTGGTGGCGGTGCCAACCTGCGTCGTTCCGTCATAGACCTTGATCGCGCTGTTCGCCTCAGCCTTCCCCGACAGCACCACCTGATTGGCGCTATTGACCACATCGCTGGCAATCGTCGGCGCATCGGGCGCTTTGGTGTCGATGGTGACCGACAACGCCGCCGAGGTATCCGTGGTGGCACTGCTGGCCGTGGTCGCCGAGGCCGCGCCGGAACTGGGCACCAAATCCTGCACACTGTTGGACTGCACGAGCGGGACGCCCTTATCGGTGACGTTGCCGCTGTAAGTCTGCGCCGTCTCCGCCTGACCGGCGACGTAACCATACGTATATTGGGCGAAAACGTTGTTGACTAGGTGGTTGCCTGTAGAGGAGCCCGACTGCGTGGCATCAAAATAGACGACATACGAGCCACCGCTGAAGCGATTATTGCTGATATTAAAGTCGGCCACATCACGTAGCGCAAGGCAGGAATTAGCCGTACTGTTATCCAAGTCGATGTTGTTGCCAGTGATGGTGGCACCCTTGCTTTGCGTCGCCCCAATGTTGGCACCGGGCACCTGGATCCCGTCAATGTGCGGATCCGGGTTGCCGTTATTGCTAAAGAGATTGTGGATGTAGTTGTTTTCGATCACGGCTCCATTTGCTTCCAGCCAGATTCCATTTTCCGAACCGCTGATATCGCAATTCTTAATAGTCGTACTGGCGCCCTGACCATCGACACCATTTGGATTGATGTCGATGCTGTCGGTCGTATTTTTTCCAATCACCGTACAATGGTCGACAACAGCGCCGGTAGATGCCAGAGACAGGTTCCCAGTAATTTTACAGTCTACAAGCGTCACGTTCGGAGCGGTGATGACAACGTTGCCGGTGATATCAAGGCCGCTGACAACAGCGCCTGCCGTGCTGATCGTGATATCGCCGGATGGCTTGAGCGTCACGCCATCACGCACACCCGTTGTTGATGCATCGGGAAAGCCGGTGGTGGACGTACCGGTGCCGCTGCTGCTTGTCGCCGCCGTGAAGCTATGCGCGCCATCCGACAACGTACCGGTTGTGTAGCTCCACGCCCCGCTGGAATTGGCCGTCGTGCTGCCGAGCAGCGTCGACCCGTCATACACTTTCACCGTGCTATTGGCCGTCGCCGTGCCGCTCAGCAAGAGCGCGCTGTCATTTGTGATGCCGTCGCCGACGATGCCGCTGTCAGTCGTGAACTTGGTGATCGTAGTCAAATCTGTCTCCATGTGTGTCGCGCGTTGAGATCAAAGCCCTGCCTTTAACTCGGACTACGCACTCGCACTCAACGCTTATTACACTCTGCTTACGCTCTGCGCTTACGCTCTGCCCCGCACCCATCCGCTTTCGATAGGCGCCTTCGCTCTGGTCTTTTTTAAGACCATCTTTTTCTTTTTTGGGACCATTCCTTGACTTTTTCGAAGTCCGGATTGACCGGCGAAAGACGCAATAAAAACGCACCTTTAATCGCGAATCACGATCGAATTTTACGCCATAAAATTCGTTTTGGTGCGCGAAAAATCAACCCGGCCAGAGCTCGCCTGACCTACTTATCGTGCAAACACGCTCAAGTCGAAAAAGATATGAAAGCGCGTTGACTGCGACGATCAGAAACCCTGCGGCTGCTGTATTTGACCATGTTCGCGAAGCAGAGGGCGCTCACGATCGCGCCCCAAAGGGAGAAATGTCGAAAAAGCCGTATTCAATGAATAAGAAGCACAGCGAGCGCGCTTACAGGCGACAGGCGTCTCGCGCTAATGAAGGCCCCACTCTGGTTTGGCGTTCACGGCCCATGAAAGCACCGCTATGGCAGCCTGTTGGCTTTAAGTCGCAGCATAATCAAAAACAATAATCTTTCGGATCATTTTAAATCGAACATTGAAAAAACAAACAAATCGAAATCAAGATTGTTCGAATTGGCTCCGAGCCACTCGAATGCAGCGACACATTACTCGGCGTTACCACCCATACCATTGCTATCTCAACTTTGCCCGGATTGGCGTCAGAGAAATGCGGCGCTGTAGGCATGCGGAGCACGCGCACGCGTTATCCATCGTGCCCACACCGCGCGAGCCCGCGCACTTTGCTCGCGCCAGACTCGCCCTTGGTGCCTTGGTGCGCGGGTCGCCTAGTGCCTGATGAAAGCGCCGCTCTTCCGCGATGCCGCGCCTCACACCCGTCGGGGCGCCTCATGATTTGAGGGATCGCCACAACCGCTCGATGACATGTCGTCCATCCAACGCCCACAGCGTTCCATCGAGATTGCAACGCCGGCGTCCGTTAGCGCGTCGATGAAGGTTGCCGACGTAAACTGCGCGCCCTGGTTGGTGTTGAAATTCTCAGGCCTGTCGTGGCGCGCTAGCGTGTCATCGAGCGACGCTAGAACAGGAGGACGCGTCCATCGCGTTCGACTGCCGCACGGAAGACGCATCCCCCATGCGCAGCGTCAAGGCCAACTCGGGAACGACCGCCGAGCGGTCACGCAACCGAACGAAACATCACCACTAGACGGCGCCAGCTGAATTCTTTTGGTGAAACCATTCGGCGGGCAGCACCAAATCCGGGCCGTTTACGTCATTCGTTGCGTCTAACGGATGGGGAAATGTTTGAGCGAAGGATAACGACTTTGCGCGATCCCTCCTGATTAAGGTCATCTCTTGCACGCGCGGTATCACAAGTGAACCGCAAGAGATACTTCGCCCATAGTTGTTGGGATGATTGTGAACGATATAAAAATCCTGCAGCAGTCGGTGAAAGACTGCCGCAATAAGTCGAAATGCGTGCGTATCCATCAATCGCTCGAGATCATGAAACTCGATCACAATGATACGGAAGCGACGAAGAGTTTCGCGCGAAACATTGAGCAAAATGGACCACTCCGCGCCCTCGATATCCATTTGTAGAAGCAAGTCGCCGTTATTTTCCAGCTTGCTGGATCTAACCCAATCATCCAGTGTAATTGTCGTCTCGTTGTTAACTACACCGAGGAACTTCTTCGTGAACTGAACCATCTCGGAATCAAAGGGAGCTGCTTTTACGGAACCATCGGCCAGAAAGCAGGGAATGCCTCGTTCAATAAGGCTAGCTTCAAAGGAAGCGCGATTATCGACGCCGGGCGAGAAGCAGGCGACCACACCAGCAAGATCATCAGGAACCAGATAGCCGCCATCCCCGTGGTCGCCCAATCGGATCAAACCGTACCCCGTGTTCATTGGGTGCAGCTTGGCAACAAGGTCCCGCACGGCCGCAAGATCGGTCCGTTTGGCAGCAGCAAAACCGAAATGCAAACAGGCCGTCACGAACGATATTTTCAAGGGTGATAGCATCGGGCGGGCTCTTACGCGTTACCTCGGGCAGCAAGCGTCGACACCAAACAGATCGGCCGCTTTGCGTCAAAGGCCAGAGATTGGGCAGCCCAAGCGCGCCCATTTTTTATATTATCTCGTTTAATCTTGCAATTTAATAATGCTATTAATTTTGCGATTGATAACAGAATGCCGTTTATGCTCGTTTTCAACATCCACGTGACACAACCGGTCGAGCCCCATAGCAATACACATACCGACTGACGGGCAGGTCGAAAGTAGCGAGAATGCTTGAAACACTGCACGTGTCATGGTCGCTCCGAAATTGAGAGCCCTCAAGACAAGCTCATTTGCTGGCCGAGGAAGCTGCCTAAAAATCAGCCCCGGCACATCCTATCGAGGCGGCAGATGCATTCGTCGTCTCGTTGCTCGCCCAGATATTCAGTCGATCTCTGCTTCCGTCCGCCTGTAAAAGTGCACTGAATGCTCGCCTCGGCCCGCGGCTTGCCAATAGCCGTACAGTTCGAGCCAAGGTTGCCTGGCAAATACCTTGCCTTGCTCCTCATTGCAGTTCACAAACGCCAACCGGATGCGACGGTGCCGGCTGTCGTGGTCCATCTTTTGAAGTACCGAGGCCAGCGTCGAGGCGCCAAACGGACTGAAGAAGAACAAAGCAGTCGCTTCCGTGTAATCAAACTCCTCGGCGGCGCCATTATGCACAAGCACGGGCACCCTGCGTCCGCGCATTCGCGCCGCATTCACCCGCGCTTCCTTGCAAAAATCCTCGCAATAGTCGATTCCCACGACCTTCCTGCATGGGCGCCGCGCCGCACAACACAATATCCTTCCCTTGCCGCAACCGACATCGACGAACGTATCTGAAGGCTGCAGCGAAAGATGACGAAGAACCCTGTAGATCGCTGAATAGTGGATCGTGGCGTAGTGCCCGGCGTCGGGCTTGTCGACCTCGGCAATTCCTCTCGTTGATATATTGAGCTGAGCTTCCCAACGGAAATTATTGAGACGCTCAAGGATTTGGTTTCCGGCGCCCAACATGAAATCCCTCCGCTCGGCGATCTGTAACGGAACGCTGGCTGGATCCACGCGGCTCTATGACCTCGCTCGGTCATTTTCATACATTAAATGAAATAGTCAAATCTAAAAGCTTTAAATTTTGATTAAAATGTCGTAACATCGATCAAAATCATTCCGTGCATATTATATTTAATTGTCGATCCTGAGGTGTGTGTTGAGCAAAGAGATAGACAACGTGACGTTTGAGTTCGCCGTCGATCACGAATTCCGTGAAGAGTTGTTTCGCGAATGTCGCTTTGTTCTGAAGGGCGGACGACCGAGGTTCGTCCACTGCGTTTTCGTGGACTGCATCTTCGAACCGGCCTTCTCGACCGACCCGTGGGCTGGCTTGCTGCAGACCTGCATATCGACGAAAAGCGAACCGATAGACAAGCGAATTTCTAGAGCGAGGTGATCGACGCGACCCCAAATCCGGCACGGGTCGAATTGGCACCTCTTGCTATTGCGTCACCCACTTGAAGGCCTCTCCTCTGGAGCGACAGTCAGTCAACACAGAATGCCAGCGTTGCTTCGGTTTCAACCTTCTTCAGGATTCTCTACAAAGATACTCATTTCGACATGATCGTAGAGGCGGATTGTCCCGAAGCTCGCGGCTAAATCTGCTTGAGTGGGAAACCGATTCATGGCCGCTAAAGGCGTCGTGTTCTTATCGATGCTTTGTTTCGTGCATTTGAGTTGTGCCAAGGGCTTCACCCCGCCTCCAGTTGATTTTGGCTACCCAGCGACCGCGCCTGCCGCAGCGGAAACTGTTGTCTACCCTGTCGCTCGCGTCTCACCCGCCAAAGGCGCGACGGTTTCGGAGACGACCAATGCTTTGGAGTTTAGCGGCGCGGCGGGTGTGCCGTTTCTTGTGGACGGCACGACTCTTGATGCCGACAATTTAAACGGACCTCATGACGCCTCGCACGAGACGGCCAATTTGGCCGACGCCACACACACGCTCTCGGCCCAATCCGGTACTGCGGCCAAAACGTCAGCGGCGAATATTTCGATCGAGGCCAACAACACGCAGGGCACGCCGACACGCATAGCCACGACGTCCTTCTGTCTCTCAGAAGCCGCTGTAAAGTACGCCCTCGGTGCAGAAAAGGTGTGGTACGACCCCAGCCTCTCAGGAGGAGCGCACCAACACGTGTTTAACAACGCCGAAGTGATGAAGGCGATAAATTCCTACTGTGGCGACACTAGAACTGACGCCGCACTCCTGCAGCAAATCCGGTATGTTCTGGCGCCGAACCGGGGGCCGACGGCGACCGGCGGCTACCAAGATCAAAAGCAAATGGGCGGCGCGATGATGTTCCTCTTGGCGAAGAACACGCCGCGCATTTGGAATCAGCTGACGGCGACTGAAAAGGCTTTGATAAGCATCAACATGGAAGCGTTGACGTACAGCTCCGTGCTGACGACGAAGGACGAGGTCCACGCCAACATCGTGGATGACATGGCCGGCGATCCCAATGATCGCGATTACAACCCGAATATTCAAAACGGAATGATCGGAATGATCATCATGACCACGCTGTACTGGGGCGCCGATCAGTTCGAAGCGAAACTCGCGGCCTACGACGACGCGGTTTTTATCGCGAAACTGAGGCAATACGGTATGACCAATCTGCTGTGGACATACACAAATCCCCATCGGCCGTCGGGAGCGGTTATTCAGGCCGGCCTAAGACAGATTGTGAACGGCCATATCTACTCGTTCCATGGGATCACTGAGCGCAATCTCCTTCAGCTCTTCGGATACATTGCGGACCGAACGTTTTCGAAAACGGTGGCATGCGGCTTGAACGGCGGCGCGGGAATCGGTGGCGCGGCCAGGATCGTGCGCAATTGTGATCTCCTACCGAATTCAGGCGCGCAGGGAATGCTGTTCGAATTCGACTCCGTCGATGCAGAAGGTCAACGCAGCTCCGCGGGCTACTCTTGGGATTCCTGGTATTCGCTTCTCAACGCGCGCGCAGCTATGCAAATGTTTGGAGGTTTAAATTCATCGAGCCTACAAACTATCGTCACGATAACCGCGTCTGATGGCGAAAAACGCATGGACGATATCATCAACCGGTTTTTGATCGGCACGAAGGATATGCTCTTTAAACTTTCTCCGGCGGCCAACCAGGGGGGAGGGTATATTTCGTATTCGCATGCTGAATCTGAGGGAGTTATGGTTTTCGATCCCCACACCGTACGGTCGAGGGGTTATATCGGCGACGCGGCTATATTAAATGTTTTGCAAACAAACCTGGGTAAACCCACAGTTCCCTAGCTGGCACATTCGATGAGGCTGCCTTGCGATTAGGACTGCCCCGCATTACGCCGCGAAAGATATCTTCGAGCGTTTCGGCTTCGAGAGGCTGGCGGAACTAGGATTGTGGAGTGCGATAGGGACCGCCGGCCGCAAGGGCGACGAATGAGGATTGCACTCCAGAGCCCTGGAGGACGGTGAGAGCCTCACAGACATGTTGGCAGAAAATCGGCGCCGCGATACAGCCCCGGCAAGCACTGCCCCGCATTCTAAAGGCTGGCCTCAGCGTCCTCCAAAAATCACTTGCAGGTCTATTTAATTGTGTTTTAGATTAAATGAGCTACATTAAATCTAGTTATTTTACTAAGCTGGGACGCGGAGGTAAGACCATCGATACCCGAAGGAGCAGTGGCCGGCAGCCGCCGTCCAGCGAGGAAGGAAACGTGAATTTTGAAGGGCGCAGTGCACGTTCACAGCGGTTAGCTGATGACAGGCCCAACACTGAATCTCGACTGTCAATCATCATTGTGACCTACAACAGTGCGCGTGTCCTACCAGGCCTGCTGGATTCCTTGCCGGCCGGACTGGAGGGGGTGAAGCAGTTCGAAACAATCATCGTCGATAACGACTCACGTGATGGTAGTGTCGACATCGCAGCCGCTCATCCGGTCCGACCGAGAGTAATCAGAATGGGCCGAAACGCCGGCTATGCCGCGGCCATCAATGAAGGAACCGCCACTGTTGGCCCCGATGCAAATTTGTTAATTCTCAATCCGGACGTCCGTCTCACCCCCGGCGTGGCGAGGTTGCTAGTTGATCGGCTGATGGACTCAGCCGTTGGTGTAGTGGTGCCGCGAAATCTGGATGAGAATGGAACGACTTGCTGGTCAATTCGCCGAGAGCCCTCCGTTGTGACCGCATGGACGGACGCCATTCTAGGCGGAACATTGGCTGCCCGGATCGGCACAGGCGAGATGGTCGGCGATCCTGCGATGTACGATCGGGAAGGCCCGATCGATTGGGCAACTGGAGCGATTCTCGCGGTTTCGGCGGGGGCACGTCGGATCGTCGGCGATTGGGACGAGTCGTTCTTTCTGTACATGGAAGAAGTCGACTACATGCGACGGGTGCGGGAGAGTGGATTTTCCGTGGTGTACGTGCCAGAGGCGAAAGCGATCCACATTGGAGGAGAGTACGGCGAAAATCCTCGGCTTTCGGCCCTGTTGTCAACCAATCGAATTCGGTACCACCGTAGGCACCACGGTGCGTTATCGACGGCTGCATTTTGGCTAAGCGTCATTCTAGGGCAAGGCATCCGTGCCCTTCATGGACCTAGCGGACACAGGGCCGCCGTGCGAACAGCGCTGATGCCCTGGACATTGCCACCTGAGTACCGAGTACCAACGGCCACCTCAGATCATCGCGGCGGCTCGTCCGCTTCGAGGATCCAACAAATAGAACCACCGACGTCCGCCCTTGGAAGTGAGCGACATTAGCGATCTTTTTTGCGCAGGCGATTTCCTTGACCAACGAATGACCAATTCTTAGGCCGACCAACTTACATTTGGAATCATTTAGACACAGGTGATGCGGGCCGCCAGGAGAATGGTCATGAAGCGTATGTCCATAATTACACCCAGCTTCGCACCCGATTTCGAGTTGTGCAAAGATCTGCACCGGTCGATTCTCGAGTACGCGCCTGACTCGGTCCACCATCACATCATTGTGCCTAGATCGGACATCTCGCTCTTCCGACGTCTCGCGGGCCCCCGCACGCACATCCGCTGCGAAGCCGACTTCCTGCCCAGTTCATTTGTACCCATGCCGTTGACCAAGTTCACGGTCAATCTGCGACGGCCGATCCCGCCGGTCCGTGGCTGGATCCTTCAACAAGTGGTCAAGCTGGCCGCCGTCGCCGCAAGTGAGGATGACGTGGTACTGCTCGTTGATTCCGACATTGAACTCATCCGGCCGTTCAGTGTAGAGACGTTCATCCACAATGAAACAGTTCGCTTTTATAGAAAGCCGAACGAGATCGACCAAAGACTGCCAAAGCACGTGATTTGGCACCAGGTCGCCCGCGGGCTGCTCGGGCTGAAGCTAGCTCCGCCGCCGCATGCCGACTACATCTCGTCACTCCTAGCTTGGGATCCGGCGATCGTTCGCCAAATGCTCGGAAGAGTGGCGACTGTGACAGGCCGCCCATGGGCCACGGCTATTGCCGGGCAACTCCATTTCTCCGAGTGGACGCTCTACGGCGTGTTCGTGGACGAAGCGCTGGCTGCGCCCGCCAACTCGTTCGCTTCCGAGGATCCCCTTTGCTTGGCCTACTGGAATGAGGGCCCGCTGAGCAGGCAGGGCGCCATAGACTTCATCCAACGCGCCAAATCTACCGATATTGCTGTCATGATATCAGCCAAGTCTCGCACCCCGCTAGCGGTTCGGCGCGCCGCCTTCGCTGGACACCGAACCTGGGTTGATCCATCAGAAGCGGTACTCCTGCCGAACGCGCAAGGATAATCGATCAAGGCCTTGAGTGAGGGTCGCTTTGCTTGGCCTACTGGAATGAGTGCTCGCTGAGCAGGCAGTGCGCCACTAGTTTTACCAACGCGCCAAACCTACCGATGTTGCTGTCATGATCTCAGCGAAGTCCCGCCCCGTTGGCGGTTCGGTGCGCAGCCTTCGGAGCATCGGGCGTTTACCACACTCCGTCGTAATCCTCCGCTGGGGGCCGCCTTGTCAGGTGGACCGTTGTGTTGAGAACTGTCCTTATGGACAGGCATACTCACA
>NZ_JBANBK010000056.1:0-58168 GCF_053572325.1 Bradyrhizobium sp. UFLA05-112
GATCAGGATGTCGCCTTCGGTGGCGTGGTAGTAGCCCATGATGCATTTGACGAGCGTCGACTTGCCCGCGCCGTTCTCGCCGAGCAGCGCGTGGAAGGAGCCGGGACGCACCTTAAGCTCCACCTTGTCCAGCGCCAGGAAATCGCCGAAGCGCATAGTCATGGCGAGGGCATCGACGCCGAAGGCGCCGCTAGGCGGAGGTATTTCGCCGATGATCACGAGATCACCCCGATGAAGGCGTCAGATGTCGCGACCGCGCCGAACACGCCGCCCTGCATCTTGATCATCTTCAGCGCATGGTCATGGTTGCCCTTGTCGGTCGCGCCGCAGCAATCGTGCAGCAGCACGCATTCGAAACCGCGGTCGTTGGCCTCGCGCATGGTGGTGTGGACGCAGACGTCGGTGGTGATGCCCGTCAGCACGATGTTGTCGATGCCGCGCACGCGCAGGACCAGCTCGAGATCGGTGGCACAGAACGAGCCCTTGCCGGGCTTGTCGATGATGGGCTCACCCGCCATCGGCGCCAGCTCGGGGATAATCTCCCAGCCGGGCTCGCCACGCACGAGGATACGGCCGCATGGGCCGGGGTCGCCGATCCCGGCGCCGATCTGCCGCGAGCGCCAGCGCTTGTTGGCGGGCAGATCAGAGAGATCGGGCCGATGGCCTTCACGGGTATGTATGACGTGGAATCCCTGCTTGCGCATCACTGCGAGCAGCTTCTTGAGCGGCTCGATCGGCGCTCGCGTCAGCGACAGGTCGTAGCCCATCTTGTCGACATAGCCGCCGACGCCGCAGAAATCGGTCTGCATGTCGATGATGATCAGCGCCGTGTTCTCGGGGCGCAGATCGCCGTTATAGGGCCAGGCGTAGGGCTCGGACTTGATGTGACGCTCGGGCATGAGTTCGCTTCCTAGCGGGTAATCGATAGTTCAGCCGGCGCGCCCGTCAGCGTGCGCTTCGGCGAGCAGGTGATGATCATGATCGCCAGCGTCAGGATGTAGGGCGCGGCGTTGAAGAGGTGATAGCCGGAGGTGACGCCGACCGATTGCAGCGCGGGGCCGAGCGCCGCGGCGCCGCCGAAGGCGAGCGAGGCCCACAGGCACAGCATCGGATCCCAGCGCGCGAAGATCACGAGCGCAACCGCCGTGATGCCTTGGCCGGAGGAGAGGCCCTCGTTCCAGCTTCCGGGATAGAACAGCGACAGGAACGAGCCGCCGATGCCGGCGAGGAAGCCGCCGACCATGGTGGCGCGCAGCCGGATCAGGAGCACGGAATGGCCCATCGCGCGCGCCGCATCCGAGCTTTCGCCGGCGGTGCGGATGAGGAGGCCCCAGCGCGTGGTGCGGAAGGCCCAGTAGAGGATCGGCGCAAGCGCGACGCCGATCAGGAACATGACGTTGATGCGCAGTGCCGCGCGCACCTGAGGGATGTCGCTCCACCAGCCGAAGTCGATTGCGGGCAGCCGCGGCGCGGTCGGCTCGATCAGCGGCTTGCCGAGATAGAAGGCGAGGCCGGTACCGAACAGCATCAGCGCAATGCCGACCGCAATGTCGTTGACGCGCGGCAGCGAGCAGATGCCGGCATGCAGTGCGCCAAGCAATGCGCCGGTGACGCCGGCTGCAAGGACGCCGAGCCACGGCGAGCCGGAGAGATAGGAAATGCCATAGGCGCTCATCGCGCCCATGACCAGCGTGCCTTCGAGGCCGAGGTTGATGCGGCCGGAACGCTCGGTGATGCATTCGCCCAGGCTCACGAACAGGAAGGGAGTGGAGACGCGAATGGCGCCGCCGAACACGGCGAGCGGCACGGTCCAGAGTCCGATCGAGGCATCTGCCATCTCAGGACTTCTCCTTGAGAAAACCGATGCGGCCGTAAAGCGCATCGCTTGCCAGCACGAAAACGAAAATGATGCCTTGCAACACCAGCACGGACGCATCGGGCAGCCCCAGGCGGCGTTGCAACAACCCGCCGCTGGCGCTGATGCCGCCGAGCAGGATCGCCACTGGAATGATCGCAAGCGGATTTTGCCGCGCGAGGAAGGCGACCAGTATGCCGGTGAAGCCATAGCCCGCGGCGAGATTGGCGTTGGCGCGGCCCTGCACGGCCGCGACCTCGACCATGCCGGCGAGCCCCGCCGCGCCGCCGGCGAGGAAGCAGATTATGAGGATGAGCTTGTTGACGCCGAGTCCAACGATCTTTGCGGCCCGGATGTTGCCGCCGGCAACTCGCGCGGCGAAGCCGAACACGGTGTGGTAGATCAGGATGTAAGCGGCGATTGCGGCAGCCAGGCCGAAGACAAGGCCCCAATGCACGTCGGTGCCGGGGATGCTGCCGATCATGTTGACAGCGCCGATCTCACGCGTCGACGGCTTGTTGAGGCTTGCGGGATCCCGCATCACGCCTTCGACGAGATGGTTGAGGATGGCGAGTGCGATATAGACGAGCAACAGGCTCGAGATCGTCTCGTTGACGCCGCGATATTGCCGCAGCGCGCCGGACAGCATGATCCACAGTCCGCCGCCGATCACGCCGGCGCAGACCATCGCAATCTGGACCACGAGCGGCGGTAGGCCTTGCAACGCCAGTGCCGCGCTGGTTGCCGAGAGCGCGCCGATCAGCAGCGCCCCCTCGCCGCCGATGATGACCATGCCGAGCTGCGCGGGCAGCGCTGTGCAGAGCGCGGTGAGGATGAGCGGTGCTGCGCGTGTCAGCGTGTTCTGCCAGGAGAACCAGGTGCCGAACGCGCCCTGGTACATGTAGAAATAGAGGTCGAGCGGGTTCTTGCCGAACAGCGCGACGAAAATGCCGAACACCGCGAGCGCGCCGACCAGCGCCGCGCCTGGGATCAAGATGTACTCAATGCTCGCGCCGTGGCGCTGGAGGAAGCCCGCGTCAGCGACCGGGGCGACGGCCCCGACCGCACCGACGGGATCCGCCGCTTCCGTTGTCACGAAGTCGCTCCGATCACGCCTTCGACGAGGTAGTCCATCTTCTCGAGTTCGGGATCCTTCTGGCCGCGCTCGGTGCCGGCGGCAATTACTGTCTTGCCCTTGTTGTCGAGCAAGCCGCCCTTGAAGATGGCAAACCCGTCCGCAGACAGGAATTTGGCCTTGGCCTCCTCGGCCGCTTTGCGTGCCTCGGCCGACACCGCTTCGCCATAGGCAGATACCTTCACGATCTCTTCTTTCAGACCGCCGCGGTAGAAGTTCGGGATCTCTTCGCCGGCGGCGATCATCTTGACGAACTTCGGATAGAGCGCCTCCCAATTCCACTCGGCGCCGGTGAGATACGCCTTCGGCGCCAGCGCCGACTGGTTGCAGTGATAGCCGCAGACCATTGCGCCGCGGCGCGCGGCGTTCTCGACCATGGTCTTGGGACCGTCGACGTGACAGGTCAGGACGTCGACGCCCTGGTCGATCAGGCTGTTGGTGGCCTCGGCCTCCTTGACCGGCATCGACCAGTCGCCGGTGAAGATCACCTGCGTGGTGGCCTTCGCATTGACGGACCTGGCGCCAAGCGTGAAGGCGTTGATGTTGCGCAGCACCTGGGGGATTGGCTTGGCTGCGACGAAGCCGAGCTTGCTACTCTTCGAAGTCAAGCCAGCGACGATACCGGAAATGTATTGGGCTTCGTCGATATAACCAAAATAACTACCGGCGTTCTTCGGATCCTTGTCGGTCCAGAGGCCGCCGCAGTGCTCGAAGCGCAGCTTCGGGTACTTGGTCGCCATCTTGATCATGTGCGGGCTGTAGTAACCGAACGAGGTCGGGAAGAGCAGGGTAGCGCCATCGAGATTGATCATGGACTCGATGGTCTTCTCGACCGCATCGGTCTCCGGTACCTTCTCTTCCTCGACCACCTTCAGGCCCGGTATCTTCTTCAGCGCCGCCGCGCCCTGCGCGTGCGCCTGGTTGTAGCCATAGTCGTCGCGCGAGCCGACATAGATGAAGCCGATCGTCGTCTCGGCCGCGAAAGCCGGGCGGACACCGACTGCCGCTCCCAAGGAGAGCGCCGCGCCACCCTGCAACAAATGCCGTCGTGAAATCCTGCCAAGATCCATTGGATGCTCCCTTTGGCGGTGGTCCGCCCCTCTCTCGCGGCCACCGCCAGTCGGGGGCAGCCGGAATACGATGTCGCAAGCTTCGTGCCAGAGGTTATTGAGCAAGCAGGAGCGATTAACCCGTTATAAAATAAAGGCTTTGTTCCGGGGTCGAATCTTGGGCAGATGCCTTGGAGGCTAAATTATAGGCAGTATCACGACATTGTATGCAATGTAGTTAAGCAGTCTTAACTGACTTCCCTTCGACTATCCGTCTGCCGGATGGCGCTGTCGGCGCTGCATTCATGCTAACCAATCCGCGAGTCGGGCCATGCGCGCGAGGCGCGCTCCGGCACCGAACTTGTATCGATGGTCGTCGGGCCTCGCTTGAGAGGTTGCGGCCCGGAGGATGGAAAGTTTGAGCGAGATGGCTCCTGGTATCGCCGTTCAAAATGGCTCGCTCGGCGAAGGGATCGTGCGTCGCATCAACGAGCTCGGGGTCATCTCGGAGGACGCGGACAAGCTCACGCGGATCTATCTCACCAAGGAATTGCGCACCGCTACCGATCTCATCCTCGGCTGGATGCGCGAGGCTGGCATGCGCGCGCATCTCGATGCGATCGGCAATGTCTGCGGTCGCTACGAAGGCGAACGGCCGGGTTTGCCATGCCTGATGCTGGGCTCGCATTACGACACTGTGCGCGATGCCGGCAAATGGGACGGTCCCCTGGGTGTGATCACCGCGATTGCCTGCGTGGCGGAGCTGAACCGGCGCGGCAAACGCCTGCCGTTCGCGATCGAGGTCATCGGCTTTGCCGACGAGGAGGGCGTGCGGTTTGCGTCGACGCTGCTCGGCAGCCGCGCGGTCGCCGGCACGTTCGATGAGAGCGTGTTGAACACGCGCGACCGCGACGGCGTCTCGATGCGCGATGCGCTCGTGCAGTTCGGTCTCGATCCCGACCACATCGGCGCGGCCGCGCGGACGCGGCGGGAGCTGCTGGGCTATTTCGAGCTGCACATCGAGCAGGGACCGGTGCTGGAAGCACAAAATCTCCCAGTCGGCGTCGTCACCGCGATCGCCGGCGCGACGCGGCTCGCCGCGCGGCTGACCGGCATGGCCGGCCACGCCGGCACCGTGCCGATGGCGCTTCGCCGCGACGCGCTGACCGGGGCGGCCGAATGCATCGCCGCGATCGAGCAGTTCTGCCGCACCGATGAGGGCGGGCTCGTCGGCACCGTCGGCTACATCCACGCAAAACCCGGCGCGACCAACGTCATTCCCGGCGAAGTTTCGTTCACCATCGACATGCGCGCGCCGACCGACATGCACCGCAAGCGCGCGGTCGCCGACGTCGTCCGCCAGATCGAGGCGATCGCCAAGCGCCGGCAGCTTGCGCTCCAGCTCGACGTCACTCATGAGAACCGCACCGCGCCCTGCGCGCCCTGGCTGAAGGACCAGATCGCGCAGGCGATCGCAGCGGAAGGTTTTGGTGTGTTCGAGCTGCCGAGTGGAGCAGGACACGACGGTATGGCGATGATCGACATTGCCGACGTCGGCATGATCTTCGTCCGCTGCCGCGGCGGCGTCAGCCACCATCCGGACGAGCATGTCGAACTTGCCGATGCTGATGCCGGCGCGCGGGTGCTACTCAGGGTGATCGAGAATTTTCGGCCGCGGGAGGGGTAGGCCCGCTCCCGCAAGTCACCGGATGGAGACACGAATCAGACAGGGCTAGAATAATGGCCGCCCCCACCGGGATCACGAGACATCATTCGACAACGCATATGAATAGCGACATCTCTTTTCCATCCCATCGCGCAAACCGCTTTTATCAGGGACTGACCGCGACCGTTGTCGCCAACGCTCTTCAGGCGATGAATTTTCTCGGTGACCGCTTCCTGAGGAAGTCGCATCATTCGTTGTCGGCCATCGAGGATCTTTACCGGCACTCGATGGACAGTGCCTTTTCGGTGACGGAGTCCTTTCTTGTCACTGGCGCGCCGCACGCATCCGCTTACTACCCGCGTGACTTCGCCTGGTTCTATCCCGACGTCCTCGATCCCGAGACCATCATGGATGCGCAGGACGCGGTCCGGCGGGCACGGTTGCTCGAAAAGAGCGTCCGTCTCTTGCTGGAGGCGGTTCGCGCCGACGTCGTCACGACGACCATCGTTCCTGCGGGGCGTGCGCGGTATCTCGGCGTGAACTATTTCTCGCGGCCCTCGGACACGCTGCTCGGCATTCTTGCGGGTCTTCAGCAGATGCTCTCTGCCGAGGAGAGGGCGTCGTCTTATCTGGCAATGTCCCAATGCGCTCATGCCGGCCGTCTGTTGCTGGCCGAATATGGCGCCGACCTGAAACGGGCGATCTTGCACCTCGCAAGCGAGCTTGAGCCGTTCAACGATGACGGAGCCGGTCATTTGCTGTGCGACGTCGGCGCCCCTCGTTCCGCGGCAACGGACACGCGCGCCGAACGCAGGCGTTTCGTCACCAACGCCTGCGTCTATACGACCTTCGTGTGGGGCGTGCAGCTCGGCGTCGTCGACGAGAGCGAACTGAAGGCGCTGCTCGGACGTGAGCTCGCACAGTACAAGAAGGAGCTGCTCAGCCTGTTCGGCAAAGACGGTTATATCAGGCACTCCCTGGACGACCCGGCGGGCTCGCCGGCGTCCTCCGTCGCGCTGGATTTCGTCAGTGTGCATCGCGGATTCTGGGACCTGAGCGAGGCGAGCGAACGTGTGCTGTTTGCGGCCACGACGGATCTGGTTATTGCCGAACCTCGCTTTCGCATCCCGAGCACGTTCCACTTCCTGGTGTCTGCGGATAATCCGCGCAACAAGATGATCCACAAGATTGCGGCGCCCGCCTACCAGGGACGTTCCTCGTGGCCAACATTCAATGTCGAATTTGCCGATCGCATGCTGGACTACGATCAGCACGCGGGGAGCGATACTTATCGGTCCTACGCCCAGGGGATATTGAAGGACATTCGCACTGCGACCGAGCTCCATGGCGGTTATCAGGAATTGATCTCGGAATCAGGGCTGAAATACCGTACCTGGGCCTACAAGGGAGCCGTAGCGCACTCTTGGTTTCCCCGCTTCCTGTCCGTCTGGAGCAGGGCGTTCGGAACGCCCTTGCTGCATTGGGGCGACTGACCGGCGCTCGCGCGCCGATGGAACGTCGCGGGAAATCGCCGACAAGTCGTTGATCGCAATCCACAAGCCCCCCGCGCACGTCGCGCCGGTTGCGACAATTGGCCTCTGCACGTCGTCACAATCCCGTAACGGAAGTGATATGTCCGCGCAGCACGTCTGACAACTGCGCACCTTAGCCTGACATGTGTTGAAACAATTCTCTGCATTCAGGAAACGAACAGAGGGGCGTGCAATGCTTTCGAAAATGACACGACGACTACGCGATCGCACCGTGGTCACGGCTGGGATCCTGGCGCTGATGGGATGTGACGTCTATGCGATGGACAACAACGCTCTCGGTGGCAACAACAAGAATGGCGAGCGAACCGAGACGCCGATCAAGCATGTCATTGTAATCCTTGGCGAGAACCGCACTTTCGACCACGTGTTCGCCACCTATGAGCCGCGCCCGGGCGAGCGGGTCGACAATCTTCTTTCCAAGGGCATTATCACCAAGGACGGAATCCCCGGTCCGAACTACGCCAAGGCGTCGCAGTCCTCCGCCGTCGTCAACAACACCTTCTCCATCAACCCCGGCCAGAAGACGCCATACAACCACACGACCAACAAGGTGCAGGCGCCGGGAACCTCTTACGCGCCGCAATCCTGCTACACTTCAGTCGATCAAGCCGCGCTCAACGGTCCGGGCTGCCTCACCACGCTGCAACTCGCGGCCCAGGCCGACTATGGTTTGAGGAAACAGGACCTGCCGCTGCTGACCACCGGTGCGACGGGGCTCCCCGGCAGTTCGCCGGACTCGCGCATCGTGGATTTCGACAATCTGCCCAACGGCCCCTACCCATTGGTCACCCTCCCGCAAGGTGACGAAATTCCGGTAAGCCTCTACAAGACCTACGGCGGCAGCCCGGTGCACCGTTTCTACCAGATGTGGCAGCAGCTCGACTGCGATGTCAGCAAAGCCACTCACCACAATCCAAGTGGATGCCAGTCCGACCTGTTCACCTGGGTCGAAGAGACGGTCTCTTCGGGCAGCAACGGCAATCCCACGCCGAAGCCGCTCAAGGAAGGTGATATCGCGCTCGGCTTCTACAACGTCGCCCGGGGTGATGCGCCCTATTTGACGGAGCTTGCCCGCAAGTACACGCTCAGCGACAATTTCCATCAGGCCGTGATGGGCGGCACCTTCGCCAATCACATGGCGCTCGGCTATGCCGACGCGCTCTACTACGCCGACGACAAGGGCGATCCCGCGAAGCCGGATCACGTCCTGGTCCCCGGCTCCAATCCGCCGCAATATGTCAACGAGATCGAGAACCCGAACCCCGCGCCGGGCACCAACAACTGGTATCTCAATGACGGCTATGGCGGCGGCAGCTATTCGAACTGCTCCGATCCGAACCAGCCGGGCGTCGGTCCGATCGTGACCTACCTCAACGCGATTCACGTGTCGCCGCGCTGCGCGCCGAACGCCTACTATCTCCTGAACAACTATGTTCCGTCCTATATCGGCAGCGGCGCCACCGATCCGATCAACAACGGACCGTTCACGCTGCCGCCAGTGATCAAGCAACGGCACATCGGCGATGCGCTGACGCAGGCGGACGTCTCCTGGGCCTATTTCGGCGAGCGCTGGAACGACTTCAAGACCGCGCCGGGCGAAGGCACCAATTTCGGCGCACTTGATCCGGTCGCCTATCTCTATTGCAATATCTGCAACCCCTTCCTCTATTCGTCCTCCGTCATGACCAACAAGACAGCGCGCGATGCGCATCTGAAGGATACGCTCGATCTGTACGATGCGATCGCCAACGGCAATTTGCCGGCCGTGTCCATCGTCAAGCCGAGCACCTTCAACGACGGTCATCCGTCGTCGTCCCGGCTCGACCTCTTCGAGTCCTTCACCAAGAAGATCGTCGACCAGGTGAAGTCCAACAAGGAGCTGTGGAAGTCGACCGCTATCGTCATCACCATGGACGAGGGGGGCGGCTACTACGACTCCGGCTACGTGCAGCCGGTCGACTTCTTCGGCGACGGCACGCGCATCCCGCTTTGGGTGGTCTCGAAATATTCCCGCGGCGGGCACGTCTCGCATGAATACGGCGATCACGTCTCGATCACCAAGTTCATCGAGCGCAACTGGCACTTGAAGCCGCTGGGGCCGAAGACGCGCGATACGCTGCCCAATCCAGTGGCATCGGACGACAATCCCTACGTTCCGACCAACCGGCCGGCGATCGGCGATCTCTTCGGCAACTTCAACTTCGCCGATCGACACGACGACGATCGCGACGATGATTGATCTCGGCCGATAGCCTTCATCCGTATGACCCGGCGGCCGCCCGGCCGCCGGGTCAATCTCGTTTTGCTCATGCAGCATGGAGTCATCCGCGTGAACGGCATGCTACCGCCCAGCGCGAGCACCGCTTCGATCGACGCCGCGCGCCGCGCCTTCGCCGGCGGCGATCTGGCGGCGACCGAGCGGATATGCGCGCAGCTCCTGGCAGGCAATTCGTCGGACTGGCGTATCTGGGCGCTCCTGACCGAGACCGCGTTCTCGCGCGGCCGGCAGGATGCGGCGATCGTCAGTGCGGATCGCGCCGTTGCGCTGGCGCCAGCCAATCCGATCGCGCTGGCGTTGCGCGCCAAATGTCTGTTCGTGAGCGGGCAGACGCGCCAAGCCTGCGAAGTAACAGAGGCCGCGGCCAAACATCTTGGCGATGCACCGGACGCGCTCGATGCGGTCGGCGCGATGTTCGGGCTGCTCGGGCTTCAGCAACGGGCGAGGGAGCTCTTCCGCCGCGCGCTCGAGCGGCAGCCCGGCGTGCCGCAATATCTGTTCAATCTCGCTGCGGCCGAGCGGATGATCGGTGCGCTCGATGATGCCGAAATGCATTGCGACGCGGCGATCGCCGGCGACCGTCACTACGGCCTTGCCCATTACCTGCGCTCGGACCTTCGCATCCAGACCGCAGACCGCAACCATGTCGACGAGATGGAGGCGCTGATCCGCGAGGGGCGGTTGTCGCCGCCGGCCGAGATCATGCTGCACTTTGCGCTCGGCAAGGAATACGAGGATCTCGAGCTCTGGGGCAACGCGTTCGATCACGTCGAGGCCGGCTGCCACTTGCAGCATCGATCGCTGCCGCGCGCCCCCGCGGCCGAGATTGGTGAGGTCGATGCGATCATCCAGGCGCACACGCGTCGCTGGATCGAGGCAGCGCCGCGCGGGCACGCCGAGGCCGCGCCCGTTTTCGTCACCGGCCTGCCGCGCACCGGTACCACGCTGGTAGAACGGATCATCGCCAGCCATTCCACCATGCATTCGGTTGGCGAGACCAGTGCGTTCACGGCCGAGATGCGCCGTGCGATGGTGGCGCGTCCGGGCGGCCGGGACCTCGAAGGCATCGGCAGACGCTATCTCGACACGGCCGCGGCGCTGCGCGTTCCGGACAACGTCCGCTTCATCGACAAGACGCTGGAGAATTATCTCTATTGCGGCCTGATTCACGCGGCGCTGCCGTCGGCGAAGATCATCCTGGTGCAGCGGCATCCGATGGATTCGTGCTGGGCGATCTACAAGGCACACTTTCGCGGCAAATTCTCGTTCTCCTATCACCAGATCGAGCTCGCCGAGTATTATCTGGCCTATCGCCGGCTGTCGCAGCATTGGCGGAGCGTGCTGCCGCCGGATGCTATGATGGAGATCAAATACGAGGATATCGTGCGGGACCAGGCGGCGGCGAGCCGAGAGATCATCCGCTTCCTGGGGCTTGCCTGGGAGGACGAGGTGATGCGGTTTCACGAAAGCCCGGCGCCCTCGGCGACCGCCAGTGCCGTCCAGGTGCGCCGCCCGGTCTACGCATCCTCGGTTGGCAAATGGCGTCACCATGCCGAACGGCTGGCGCCGCTGCGCGAACGCCTTGCGCGGGAGATTCCGGAGGCGGAGCTGGTATGACGATGCGGCGTGTTGCCCTGCTGATCATGACTGCATCGGTCATCCTCTTGGCCGGCGATTGTGCGGCAACGGCGGAGGTGCAAGTCGATGGCAGGCCGGATGCCGTGCATATCGAGGCCCGCGACGCCACCCTCCGCGACGTCCTGGCGGCGCTGCACGACCGCTTCAATCTGCGCTATCGCGCGAGCGACACGCTCGAAACGCAAACGACCGGCGTGTTCGACGGGCCGCTATCGCGCGTGGCAGCCAGGCTCCTCGATGGCTACGACTATGCGATGCGGATTACGCCGGATGGCGTCGACCTGCTCGTGCTGGGACGGCAGCAATCGAGCGCCGCCGTCGTGGTTGCGGTGACGCCGGCAAGTGCGGCGAGGCCGCCGCTCACGGCGGCGGAGCGCAGGCACTATGAGCATGGGCACCTCCGCTAGCGCCCGACGGCGGCTTAACCTGCCGTCACGTCCACCGTCTCGCCGCCCTCCAGCACCTGCGCCGCCTTGGTGCGGTCGAGATCACCTTCCCAGGCGGCGACCACGACGGTGGCGACGCAGTTGCCGATGAGGTTGCCGACGGCGCGCGGCATGCCGATGAACCAGTCGACCGAGAGCACCAGCACGAGGCCGATCGCTGGAATGCTCGGCACCGCGTTGAGCGTCGCTGCCAGGATCACGATGGCCGAGCCCGGTACGCCGTGGGCGCCCTTCGACGTGATCAGGGACACGCCCAGCACCAGCAGGAGATCGCCGAAGGACAACGGCGTGTTGGTTGCCTGCGCAATGAAGACTACTGCAAGCGTCAGATAGATCGAGAACGCATCGAGGTTGAAGGAATAGCCGGTGGGAATCACGAGACCGACCACGGAATCCTTCACGCCCATCCGTTCGAGCTTCTTCATGATCTGCGGCAGCACCGCATCGGAGGAGGCGGTCGCCAACACGATGGTCAGCTCCTCGCGCAGGTAGGCGAGAAATTTGAGGATGTTGATTCCGGCGAGCGCCATCACGCCGCCGAGCACGCCGAGCACGAAGATGCCGACCGAGACGTAAAACAGCATCACCAGCGAGACGAGCTGCTTCAGCGAACCGGCGCCGTATTTACCGACGGTGTAGGCGACGGCGCCGAGCACACCGAGCGGTGCGACCCGCACGATTAGCCCCATGACGCGGAACAGCACGGTGGAGGCCGCATCGATCATGGTGGTGACGAGCTTGCCCTTCTCGCCGCCGACCAGCGCAAGGCCGACGCCGAACAGGACGGCGAAGAACAGCACCTGGAGCACGTCGTTGCGCGACAGCGCATCGAATGAGGTGCTTGGGATCACGTTGAGCAGAAAGGCTCCGATGCCCGCGCCCTGCAGCTTGTGGGCGTTGTCGGCGTAGGTGTTGAGTGCCTTGGCGTCCAGCGTCGAGGGATCGATGTTCATGCCGTGGCCGGGGCCGAAGGCATAGGCGAGGACGAGGCCGACCACGAGCGCTACCGTCGTCATCGCCTCGAAATAGACCAGCGCCTTGACGCCGACCCGGCCGACCTTCTTGAGATCGCCGGCACCGGCAATGCCGTGCACGACTACGCAGAACACGATCGGCGCCACGATCATCGAGATCAACTTCAGGAAGGCGTCGCTCAGGATCTTGAGGCTGATGGCGAAGTCCGGGACGGTCACGCCCAGGATGATGCCGAGCACCAGCGCCGCCAGGACCTGGACGAACAGCGAGGTGTAAAGCGGCTTCGGCTCGGCGGCCGGCGCCGCAGTGATGGTCGACATGGTGAACTCCCCCGGTTTGACGCGTCTTGGACGCCAAAAAGGAGCAACAAGCGTGCCAGATTGTCACGGTCTGGCTGGGAATCTGCTCTTTTTTCGATTTTCTCCAGCGCCTCCCTTCAAACCGAGGGGATGATGGCCCCTTCGAGGGATGCCTCGCCGGCCTGTTCGGTCGGGCCGTCCGAGTGCCGCCTCAGGATCAGCGGCAGCAGCCCGCCGACACGCAGGGTCTCACATTCCAGATTGGTTTCCACCGCCGCGATGGCAACAAAGCGGTAGATCTCGGCACCGTCCCGCAGGATGCGAACGTTCACCGCGGCGCGCGGCTTGAGCGCTTCGACGGGTGCGTCGATCTCCAGTCTGTCGTCCGGCCTGAGGCCCAGCGTTTGCGGCCGGCGATCGGCCGGCAGGCGGAGCGGCAGAATGCCCATGCCGATCAGGTTGGAGCGGTGGATGCGCTCGAAGCTCAGCGCCAGCACGGCACGCGCGCCGAGAAGCGCGACGCCCTTCGCCGCCCAGTCGCGCGACGAGCCCATGCCGTAGCGCTCGCCAGCCACGATGACCACCGCGCGCTGTTGCTTCTCATAGTGCTCGGCGGCAAGCCGGAGCGATAACCGTTCACCGGAGCCTGCAAGGATCGTCTGACCCGGCGGCAGATCGGGGGCGAGCAAATTGCGCACGCTTTTGTTGGTGAAGAGCCCGCGCAGCATCACTTCCCAGTTTCCGCGGCGCGCTGCGAACACGTTGAGATCATGCGGGTTCGCGCCGCGCGCGACGAGATAACGAGCCGCCTCGCCGTCCGCCGCGATCGCGCCCGCCGGCGAGATGTGGTCGGTCGTGATGTCGTCGCCGAGCACCAGAAGCGGCGTCGCCGCGTAATGTCCAAGGCGTGTGCCGTGGCCGAAGCCGGCAAATGGCGGCCGCCGGATATAGGTGGATGTGTCATTCCATGGAAACAGAGCCGTGCGAGGCGCCTCGAATGCCTTCCAATCGGCGCTTGCTTCCGCGGCGTCATAGGCGAGGCTGTAATCGCCCGACTTTCGCGCCAACGCCAGTGCTGTATCGATCTCGCGGCCAGTCGGCCAGAGATCCGCAAGGCGCACTTCGGTGCCAGCCGCATCGCGCATGATGGGATCATGCAGGATGTCGCGCGCGACGTCGCCGGCCAGAGCAAAAGCTACGACCAGCGGTGGCGATGCAAGAAATCCGAGCTCGATCTGCGAATGCACACGGCCGGGGAAATTGCGGTTGCCCGACAGCACGGCGACCGGCGCCATTTGCTTCTCCTCCATCGCGCGTGTCATGCGTGGTGCCAGCGGCCCTGAGTTGCCGATGCAGGTCGTGCAGCCATAGCCGACGATGCCGAAGCCGAGCGCCTCGAGATCGTCGAGCAGGCCTGAGCGTCGCAAATAGCGCTCCGCGGTCGGCGATCCCGGCGCAAGCGAGGTCTTCACCCAGGCGGGAGGCATGAGCCCGAGCCGCCGCGCCTTGCGCGCGAGCAGACCGGCGGCGATCAGGAGCCTTGGGTCCGAGGTGTTGGTGCAACTCGTGATCGCGGCGATCGCGATCGCGCCATTGACCGGCGGATCGGCCCGCTCCACGTCGGTGGTTGCAGCGGAACGTGCTAGCGACAGCGCCGCGGCGGTCTTGCCGGCTGCGATACGGTCCTGCGGGCGGCGAGGGCCGGCGAGGCTGACCTCGATCTCGTCGAGATCGATGCTGATCGTCTCGGTGTAGCGCGGCGAGGCTTCGGGATCGAACCAGAGTTTTTGGCGCCGCGCATAGGTTTCCACCAGCGTGACCTGCTCGCGCGACCGTCCGGTCTGTTCGAGATAGTCGAGCGTCCGGGCGTCGATCGGGAAGTAGCCGGAATTGGCGCCGAACTCCGGCGTCATGTTGGCGACGACAGCCCGATCGCCGGCGGAGAGCGCGGAGACACCTGGCCCAAAGAACTCGACGAACCGGTCCGCAAGGTCGATCTGTCGCAGGCGCTCGGTGACGGTTAGTGCAAGGTCGGTCGCGAGCACGCCTTCGCGCAGCCGCCCGGTCAGGCGGACGCCGACGACATCAGGCACACGCATCGTCACGGGCATGCCGAACATCACGCTTTCGGCTTCCAACCCACCGACGCCCCAGGCGAGCACGCCGATCCCGTTGATCATGGGCGTGTGGCTGTCCGTGCCGATCAGCGTATCGGGCGCGGCCCACGTTGCGCCGTCGCGGTGCAGCGTCGTCACGACGCTGGCGAGCCGCTCCAGGTTCAGCGTGTGCATGATTCCGGTGCCAGGCGGATGCACGCGCACGCCGTCGAGGCCCTGGCTGGCCCATTTCATGAAGCGGTAGCGCTCGCCGTTGCGCGTGAGCTCTTGCGCCATGTTCCGCGCCATCGCATCCGGCCGTGCGAACACATCGACGCCGAGCGAGTGGTCGGTCGAAACGTCGATCGGGAGGACCGGATTGAGGCGCTTTGGATCGCCACCTGCCTCCGCCAGCGAGGCGCGCAGCCCCGCAATGTCGACCAGCGCCGGACCGCAGGTCGTGTCGTGCATGAGAATGCGCGAGGGCTGGAACGCGATCTCGCTCTCGCTGCGTCCATCGGCGAGCCAATCGAGAATGGCGGCAACTGACGCATCTTGATCCGTACCGCCGGTGCGCAGCACGTTTTCAAGCAGGATGCGGTGGATCACGGGCAGGCGAGGGAGGTCCTCACCTGCCACGGCCGCGATGTCGGCGATGCGATAGGTCTGCGATCCGCAGCGAAGCGTTCCGAAATCAGTCATCTCTCGATCCTGCCTATGCGATCAGGCGTGTTGCTCGGCAGCCTGCGTCTGCGCTTCGTCCGTGTTCTCCATTCGGGCGAACCAGGTCATCAGGAACGACACGAACAATAATCCGCTGAGGAACAGGAGCCCGCCATAGGTACTGCCGGTGGCGTCCTTGATGGTGCCGATCGCATAGGGTCCGGCGAAGCCGCCGAGATTGCCGATGGAGTTGATCGCCGCGATCGACACGGCTGCGGTCGAGCGCGTCAGGAACAGGCCGGGCAGCGACCAGAACGGCGACTTGAAGGCGTAGATGCCGGCAAGCGACAGCGAGATCAGCGTCATCGCGACGGCGGGTTGTGCGACGAGCCCGGTGAGCGCCAGCGCGACGGCGCCCCACAACAACGGAATGGCCGAATGCTTTTGCCGCTCGCCGGTGCGGTCGGAGTTGCGCGACCACAGCACCATCACGATCGTCGCAAAGGCATAGGGCAGCATGGCGACGAGGCCGATCTCGAAATTCGTCAGCGACGACGAGAGGCCCTTGATGATCTGCGGCATCCAGAGACCGATGCCGAGATTGCCGACCTGGTAGATGAAATAGATCACCGACAGGAATAGTACTTTTGGGTTGGTGATCGCGGCGACGATGCCGAGGTGCTGAACATTACGGCGGCCGGCTTGGTCCTTGCGCAGCTCCTCGGTGAGCCAGTCGCGTTCCTGCGGCGTGAGCCATTTGGCCTGCTCGGGGCGATCGGTCATGATGAAGTAGTTGACGATGCCGGCGACGATGGCGGGGCCGCCTTCGAGCAGCAGCATCCAGCGCCAGCCGCTGAGGCCGAAGCCTCCGACGTGGTCCATGATCCAGGTGCTTAGGGGTGCGCCGATCAGATAGGACACCGGAATCGCCGCGGTGAACAGCGCGATCGTGGTCGCCTGCTCCTTGGCGCGGAACCAGTAGGTCAGATAGATGATGATGCCAGGAAAGAAACCGGCCTCGGCGACGCCGAGCAGGAAGCGCAGGGTGTAGAGCTGCATCGCGCTCTGCACGAAGGCGCTCGCGGTCGCGACGATGCCCCAGCTGATGAGGATGCGCGAGATCCAGATCCGCGCGCCGTATTTGTTGAGCGCGATGTTGCTCGGCACCTCGAACAGGAAATAGCCGATGAAGAAGATGCCGGCGGCAAAGCCGAAGGCCTCGCTCGACAGCGCGAGCTCCTTGTTCATCTGAAGCGCCGCATAACCGATATTGGCGCGGTCGAGATAGGAGATGACGTAGAGGCCGAAGCAATAGGGCACGATGCGCCAGGACACCTTGCGCATGGTGGATTGCTCGATGGTCGCTGTGGCGGCGGACATTGATGGCGTTCCTTGCTGCGTTTCGTCGGGGGCTTGTCGGCAACGCCACAACCTTCCCCGCAGGCGGGCGCCTTGCGGAGATGTATGCATTTTATAATATAAAATGCAATACGGTCGAAGTCAGACCTTCGGGACCTTAATCAGGCCGGCGCCCTCGATGTGCACACGAAGGAAGTCCGACGCCTCCTGACGCAGGCCTTTTTCGAGCAATGTCAGGATGTTGATGTGCTCACGGCACTGGATGGGAAGGCGGCTGCGGTCCACCGTGATGCGGTATTCCACCAGCCGGCGCAGCCGGTTCACGCGCTTCACCGCATCGAGAAAGAACGGATTGCGCGCGCAACCGACCAGCATCTCGTGGAACTCGGCGTTGGCGGCAAAGATCTCCGAACGCGAGGCGCGCTTGTAACCGCCGTCGAGCAGCCATTGCTGCTGCTCGCGTGCGGCCGCAAACGCCGCGCGATCGATCTCGAAGCTCGGCAGCAGCAGGGCCTGTGGCTCCAGCGCGACGCGCAGTTGATAGCCCTGCTGATAGCTCTCGCGCGAGGTGAGGAGCAGGCCGAACGCCCAGCCATTACCGGGCAGGCGCTCGATCCAGCCTTCATCGGCGATCTTGGTAAGGATTTTCAGGAGGCGCGTGCGGGAGAGACCATAGCGGCGCATCAGCTCGTTCTCGCTGACTTTGTCCGGAAGCTTTCCCGCCAGCCGGTCCTCGGCGATGGCGAAGTACCACTCGTCTTCGCGTTCCGGCTCGGCGTCCTCCACATCCGGCAGGTCGGGAAGCTCGGCGGCACTTTTGACCAGGAAGAAGCCGCGATTGGGCTCGGACCGGACCACCTTCATGTCTTCGAGGATTTGCAGTGCTGCGTTGATCGGCGCGCGCGACACCCGCAGTGCATCCGCCAGCGTCTGGCTCGGCAGATGCTGTTCGGCCTGCAAGCCGTTGGCGCGGATGTAGTCGAGGATCCGCGCGGTCATCTGGGTCGCGAGATTGGGGCGTGGCATGGGGCGACTCGGTTGATCCTCTCTCAAGAAGATGTCGCTTACCTGCGCGGACTGCACAAGCGGGACGCCAGAGCAGTTCTTGCGTCTCATAAAGAATTGTGTTTTAAAAAATAAAAAGCAATATGGGGAAACGTGACGTCCAAGAATTCTGTCCCTGCTCCGCTCCGCGCTGACGGCGCCCCGCTGTCGCGGCGCTTGTTCGCGAGCCTCGTCGCCGCCGGTGCGGTGACCGCTGCATGGCCCGGTGCATCCGCGTTATCTCAGACACAGTCCCATCCGGAGGACAACATGCTCGAAGGCTCTCGCTCATTCGTTTATGTCGGTGCGCGCACCACCAAGGAACGCAACGCCCGCGGCGACGGCCTCAACGTCTATGCAATGGACAACGCGACCGGTGCCTGGCGCCATGTCCAGCTCCTCGGCGATCTCGTCAACCCGTCGTTTCTCGCCTTCGATCGCACGCGACGCTTCCTCTACACGGTGCATGGCGATCTCAGCGACATCACGGCGATGGCGATCGATCCTGCGAGCGGCAGGCTTGCCGTGATCAACCGGCAGAGCACGGAAGGAAAGAACCCCGTCCATCTCGCGATAGATCCCACCAACCGCTTCGTGGTGGTGGCCAACCACATCACGTCCACGCTGGCGCTGCTGCCACGGCAGGACGACGGTTCGCTCGGTGCTGTCATCGATCTCGTCAAGCTGGAGGGCAAGATCGGCCCGCATCGCGTCGAGCAGCCCTTCGCCAAGCCGCATCAGGTCGAGTTCGATCCGTCAGGCGCGTTCATCGTGGTGCCGGACAAGGGCCTCGACCTCGTCTTCACCTACAGGATCGATGCCGAGAGGGCAAAGCTCGTGCTGGCCGGCAAGCCCGTGCAGGCGCGTGAAGGTGCCGGCCCGCGCCACGTCGCGTTTCACCCCCAAGGACGGCTCGCCTACGTCGTCAACGAGCTTGACTCGACCGTCACGGCCTACCGCTTCGATCCCGCAACCGGTGCGCTCAACCCGTTCCAGATCGCCTCCGCGGTGCCCGATGCCTACACAGGCAACAGCCGCGCGGCCGAGATCGCGGTATCGTCCGATGGACGCTTCGTCTACGCCTCCAATCGCGGGGATGACAGCATCGCGACGTTTGCAATCGATCAGGTGACCGGCCGCCTCTCGTCCGTCGGCTGGACGCCGAGCGGCGGCAAGACACCGCGATTCTTCGCGCTGGCGTCGTCGGACACTTTGCTGTTCGCGGCGAATGAGGACACCGACACGGTCAAGCTTTTCAAGCGCGATACCACTAGCGGCCGCCTCATTGCGACCGACCAGGTGGTTCACATCGGCAGCCCGGTTTGCATCCTCTTCAAGACACTTTGATGCGCCAGGCGTGCGCTCGGGTTGGTGAGAAGGCTTGAGCACTGGGCGGCTGTAGTAGAACGGCGCCCATTGCTGCGGCGCGGCTTGCCGCAAATCTCGGCTTGCCTGCCAAATCGCCAAATGTCAGACTTATGACATGAATACAGCCAAACGACGCGAATCGAACCTTCGCGACGAATACGCCGAGATGACGCGGCAGCGCATCGTGGCAGCCTTTGTCGAGACTTTAGAGGACGAGGCGGCCGACGACATCTCGATGGCAGCGGTGGCCAAGCGCGCCAAAGTTGCCGAGCGGACCATCTATCGCCACTTCAAGACCCGCGCGGAGCTCTTTGCGGCTGCCGGAGAGTGGATCGAGAACAACGTCTTCAGTTACATTCCCTTCGCCTCGCCTGATGAGCTGCCCGATATTTTCCGCAAGCTCTGCAAGCGCTTCGATCGTCATCCGCATCTGGCGCGGGCCATTGCGATGACGCGGGCAGGTCGCCGAGTGCGCGCGGGCTTCCGGCGCCACCTGATCGAGCAGCATCGCAAGGCAATGGCGCCGCTGGTGCGGCATCTTCCTGCGAAGGAGGTCCGCCAGGCAGAGGCGCTCGCGTCCTATCTCAACAACGTGCTGGCCTGGAACGCGATGCGCGAAGACTTCGGCATGTCCAGCACTGATGTCGCCGATGCGATCGAGTGGGCGCTCACGACTCTTTTGAAAGATGTCCGTCAGCGCGATGCCGCCGCGGCGCGCAACGGCAAAGCCGGCAAATCGCCGCAAAAGCGAACCACGGCCGCGAAAGAGCCGGCGTAGAACGAGGCATGCCATGAATGCGATACCCGACGATCTCCTGATCAACGCGCCCGACGAGGTCCGCATTCGCCAGGACCTCGTGCTGACGGCGCTCGGCCGTCGCCCGGCTGATCGCAGTCTGCGGGTCGGAAGATTGCTCGACGTCCATAGCCGTACCTGGAGCGAGGATCAGGAGATCGTCTTTAGGGGACGGCGCATCGCGTGGGTGGGGCCGGCGGGAAGCTATCCAGGCGAGGTCCGCGAGCGGGTGCACCGGCCTGATCTCGCCGCCGTGCCCGGCTTCGGCGAGGTGCACAAGCATATCGAAAGTTCGCATCTGACGCCGGAATGGGAGGCCGCGTTGGTGCTGCCGCATGGCAATACCTGGACCTGCGAGGCGAGCCACGAATTCTCCAACGTCAACGGCGCGAAGAATCTCGAATTCTGGTTCGAGGCACGCCGCCGCGGCTCGCCGCTCAAAATCTTTCCGCAGCCCGGTTCGGCCGTGCCACCGACGGCTTACGAATGGGGTGGCGGCTGGTATGGGCGCGAGGAGCAAGCGCGCTTCATGGGCGAGAGCCTGATGGTCACCGGGCTTGACGAAGTCATGGACTGGCCGGCGGTGTGGAACCCTGACAACCCTTCCTACAAGAGGCTCTGGGGTATGATCGAGGCAACGTTCGCGGCGCGCGGCGTCGTCGAAGGCCATGCCTCGGGCCTGCGCGATCTGCCCTCCATCAATGCCTTTGCCGCGGCGGGGCTCGCCTCCGATCACGAGGTGCAGACGCCGGAAGAGACCTGGGACAAGCTCACGCGCGGCCTGTTCGTCGAGCTGCGTGTCTACGCGATGGACGAGATCGTCAAATGGCTGCTTGCCAAGGGCTTGCAGGATTGGTCGCAGATCGCGTTCACTACCGATGACCGCAGCGCCAGCCACACGCTCGAGCTGGGCGCCAGCGATCACAACGCGCGGGTCGCGATCGAAGCCGGCCTCCCACCGGAGATCGCAATCCAATGTCTCACCATCAACCCGGCGCGGCACATGCGCCTCACGCCGTTCGTCGGCAGCCTCGCCCCGGGGCGCTTCGGCGATGTCGTGTTGCTCTCGGACGTATCCAAGCTCACCATCGCTGAGGTGTGGGCCGATGGCGTGCAGGTCTCCAATGGCAAGCGCTACCTCGGTGATGTCCCCAGGATCGAATGGCCGAAATGGGCGACCAGGACGATCAATATCAAGCGCACGATCAAGCCGGAAGATTTCGCGCTGCCGGCCGACCCAGGCCGCACCACGATGAAGGCGGCCGTGATCCGCCCCTTCCACTGGCATCCCGAGTTCTACACGCTCGAATTGCCAGTGCGGGACGGCGCCGTGCAGCGCGACGAAAGCGAGGCCATCACCAAGTTCGCCATCGTCGACCGTTTCTCTGGCGAGGGACGGGTTGCAAAGATGTTCTGGCGCGGCTGCGGACCTCGGACGCCGGAGACGGCGCTGGCCTGCTCGGTCGCGCATGACAAGCATAACATCTGGGTGGTCGGCTCGTCTGACGCAGCGATGGCCAAGGCGGTGAACGCGCTGATCGAGCTTCAGGGCGGATGGGCACTGGTGCGCGAGGGCGAGCTCGTTGCGACCGTGCGCTTCGAGGTCGGTGGGCTGATGAGCTGCCGCTCGGCACAGGCGCTCGATGCCGAGATGCAGGCGCTCTACGCCGAGGGCCGCAAGGTCGACTGGATGTATGAGCCGACCTTCCGGCCGCGCTGGTATCCAGGATTCCCTGAACGACTGATGTTCGCAACGCTGACCTGCGCGCCCTGGAGCTGGGTGCTGGTAGCGCCGTGTGAGCAGGCGCCGCTCGGGTTCATCAATGTGCAGACCGGTGAAGCGCACCCGGTAGTTTGGTAGGGGAGTGACGGGGATGAACGAGATGACGCCACCGCAAGCCGCTTCCGCAGAACCGGCGCCGCGCGCCGCCGTGGGCCCGCTCGATCGCATCTTTGGCCTCACCGAGCGCGGCACCAGCGTCGGCCGCGAGGTGATGGCCGGCGCGACCACCTTCGCGGCGATGGCCTATATCGTCGCGGTGAATCCGGCAATCATGTCAAACGCCGGAATGGACCGCGCCGATCTCGTCAGCGCCACGGCACTCGCCGCGATCTTCGGCTCGGTGCTGATGGGCCTTTGGGCCAACCTGCCGCTCGCCGTTGCGCCGGCGATGGGCTCGAATGTCATCTTCACCTATGTCATCGTCAAGCAGATGGGCATGCCGTGGCAGGGCGCGCTTGCCATGGTCGCCTTCACGGGCGTGCTGTTCTTGATCCTCAGCCTGTCGAAGCTGCGCGAGAAGGTTGCGAAGGATGTGCCGGAAGCGCTGAAGATCGGCATCCAGGCTGCCGTCGGCACGCTCATCGTCTTTATCGCACTACGCGGCGCTGGCTTCGTTGTGCAGAACCCCTCGACCTACATCGCGATGGGATCGCTGCGCAGCCCGCCCGTGCTGCTGACGCTGTTCGGTCTCCTGCTGACGCCGGTGCTGGTGGCGCGCCGGGTGCCCGCGGCGCTGATCCTGTCGATCGCGGTGCTGACCCTGATCGGCTTTTTCGTTCCAGGTGGGAACGGCAAGATGGTGACGTCGGTGCCATCAGCGATCATGTCGTGGCCGCGCTGGCCGACCAGCACCTTCATGGCGCTCGACGTCGGCTATCTCTTCAGCCATTTCGTCGTGGCGCTGCCGCTGCTGTTCTACTTCCTGTGCGCCGAATTCTTCTCGACGCTGGGCACGCTGATCGGCGTCACGGGTGCTGCCAATCTACGCAGGGCAGACGGTTCGATCCCGAATGCTACTGCGGCGTTTGCAACCGACGCGACGGCATCCATCGTCGGCCCGCTGCTCGGTACCTCCGTTGTCACGGCCTACATCGAGTCCATCACGGGCGTGCAGGCCGGCGGGCGCACCGGCCTGACCTCGCTGACTGTTGCGGGGTTCTTCTTCCTCGCGTTGTTCTTCTGGCCGATCTTCGTCATCATCCCGCCGCAAGCCACAGCGCCCGCGTTGGTGCTCGTCGGCGTCTTGATGATGCAGGGTCTCGCGCGCATCGACATGACCGATCTCGTCAATGCGGTGCCAATTGTGCTCACCCTGCTGGTGACCGTGCTGACCAACAACCTCATCAACGGCATGGCGCTGGGGACGCTGAGCTACATTGCGCTGGAGGTGACCATGGGGCGCCGCGGGCAGATTCCCGCAATGGTCTGGGGGCTGGGTGTCGTGTTCATCGCCTACGCGATCGTGACCGCGCAGATATTCTGAAGACAGGGCTACGCCGCCAGATCCAGCAGCCGGCACGATCCGCGCACCAGCACCTTGCGGCCGGATGAAGTCATGACGGGCACGCCGTCGCTGATCGCGACGAGGCCGAGTTTGACGAGGTCTTCGACCGCATGGGCCTTCGAAAAACGATGGAGCGCCGGGCAGCGCAATGCTTTCAGCATTTCCCACTGGTCCGGAGAAAGATTGAAGTCGAAATCGTCGTTCATGTTGCCTCGAAATACCTGACCGTTCGTGCACCGATTAGCGGCGCAGCATGAAAACCATGCGACGACATTGAGTCGGGAATTCGATTGGCTGTTTAGAACATCCCTTCACAAATTGCCGCAGGTTATTGCGCCACAATAGTTAAGATCGCGAGCACGAGAGTATCGTCCCGATCTTCGATCACCTCTTGATGATCGATAGTTGATGCTGCATCGCGAACTACCGCAGTGCACGGGAATAAGAGCTGTCCCATTCCGCGTTGCGATGTGCACAGGAAAATGAGACAAGCCGTTCAAGACTCTGTTACGGTGATTCCTGGGGAATGGCTTCACGCAGCAGGAGTGGAGTGCATGAACAGGCTGGTGGAAATTCGCAGTCAGGAATCCTTTTGCCGGGAACGTGCGGCGCTGGATTCGAGGCGCCGGGTTTTCTGGCTCGCACAGGCCGAAGAGTGGGAGCAGCGCGCGCTCGACGAGATCGCTTATCACTTTCGCGAGTGCAATCTGGCTCACGGGGATTTGCACGCACTCGCCAGCTAGCGGATTATCACCGGTTTACTGATAGCTCGCCACGATATCGGACACGGCGCGCTCGAGCTGTTGCGCGGTAGCGCATTGTCGCACCACGCTGCAAAATGTCGCGTAGCGCGGCATCTCGGAATCACCAAAGCCCCAGACCATGCGGCCCTCCGGATTGAGCCAGACCAGCCGCTTCGACCGCTCCGAGATGCGCCGCAGGATGTCGGCGCGCGGATCGAGATTGTTGCTGCGGGCGTCGCCCAGCACGATGACAGTGGTCTGCGGCGTTAGCGTGCTCATGAACTCATGCTCGAAGTCGTCGAGCGACGAGCCATAGTCGGATGAGCCGAAACCCACTTTGGACATGATCTCGGCCATTGCCGCCTCGGGCGAGTTCGATTCCAGAATGTCACTGACCTCGATCAGATGCGAGGAAAAGGCGAAGGAGCGGACGTCGTCGACCACCTCGTGCAGCGAGTGGATCAGCAGCAGGAAGAAATCGGAGACGCGGGCAACCGAACCTGAGACGTCGCACAATGCCACGATCTTCGGCCGATCGCGGTGCTTGCGCTTCCAGGCCGTGAGGAACGGCACGCTGCCCCAGGCGGCGTTGCGGCGCAGCGTGCGGCGGACGTCGAGATGGCCGCGCCGCTGGCGCTTGCGCGGCTTGGAGTAGCGCTCGCGCAGGCGGCGCGCGATCTTGCGGATCAGCGCGCGCATCTCATCAACCTGGCGCGGCTCGATTCGGGCCAGCGGCGCATTGCGCAGGATGTCGTTGCGCAGGTTTTCGGCCTCCTCGCGCGCATAGAGCGCGAGCCCCTGCGAGACCGTATCGCGGACGGCTTCGCGCAAGCCATCGAGCGCCGCGCGCAGACGCTCGGCAAGCGACGGATTGGTCGCGGTCAGTTCGTCGAGATCGTCGCGCAGCCGCTGGAGACCCATCGCGTCGAGGATGCGGCTGGAAAAGATCCCGCGCTGGGTGGAGTAGCGGATGTTGGACAGCGACGCCGCGCTGGCGGCGCCGGCGATCGCGGCGGCGATCGCGTTGCGGTCCTGCGACAAGAGCATTTGCGCCAGCGAGCCCAGGCCTTCGGTAGGTTGACCGCCTCCCGCGTCATTGGCCGCGTCGGGGGAGGGCGGCTGACTGCCCTCCGGAGGCGTATCGTTGTCGTTGGTCTCGGGTTGCTCCTGGCGCGGCTCCGGTTGGCTAAAAAACAGATCAAAGCAGTCGCCGAGCGCAAGCTTCTCGTCCTGCGACTTTGCCAGCGTCAGCAGCAGCGCGTCGCGCAAGATGTTGCGGTCGGAAAAGCCGACCTGCGCGACCGCGCGCATGGCGTCGATGCTTTCGGCGGGCGAGACGTGGACGCCGGCACCACGTGCCGCACGAAAGAAGCGATGGAGGTTCTCCCGCATCGGTATCAACCGAAGACGTTCGACCGCGCCGCCTTGGCAATGAACGTCGTGACGTGGGGCGCCGCCGCCTCGATGTCGGTCTCGTATTTCAGGAGCACGTTGAGCGTGTCCCTGACGGTCTCTGTATCGAGCTCGCCGGCCTGCAACAGCACCAGCACGCGCGCCCAGTCGATAGTCTCGCTGACCGAGGGCAGCTTTTTCAGGTCCAGCGTGCGGATCTCGTGGATGAAGCCGACCATCTGCCGGCGCAGCGTCTGCGAGATGCCGGGCACGCGGCTCTCGACGATGCGCTCCTCCAGCCGCTGCTCGGGGAAGCCGATGTGCAGATGCAGGCAGCGCCGCTTCAAGGCGTCGCCGAGATCGCGCTCGCTGTTGGAGGTGAGGATCACCGTCGGCGGCGTGATCGCCGAAACGGTGCCGAGCTCGGGAATGGTGACCTGGAAATCGGACAGGATCTCCAGCAGCAGCGATTCAAACTCGGCGTCGGACTTGTCGATTTCGTCGATCAGCAGCACGCAGCCGCCGGGCTGCTCGAGAGCCTGGAGCAGCGGGCGCGGTTCGACGAATTCCTTGGAGAAGAACACGTCGCCGAAATCATGCAACTGGTCGAGCGCGGCGTGCAGAGTCTGCGCTCCGCCGAGGACTTCGCCGAGCTTGTCCTTCAGGATCTGGGTGTAGAGAAGCTGCTTGGCGTATTTCCACTCATAGAGTGCCTTGGCCTCGTCGAGGCCTTCGTAGCATTGCAGGCGGATCATCTTCATGCCGCGCCAGGCGGCGATCGCCTTGGCAAGCTCGGTCTTGCCGACGCCGGCGGGACCCTCGACCAGGATCGGCTTCTCGATCTGTTGCGACAGATAGACTGCGGTCGCGATCTGCCGGCTCGCGATATAGCCTTGCGCGGCGAGGCCGCTCTCCACTGCCTCGATCGAGGTCGAGGGCTTCTGATCAGCCACGAATGGGCGCTCCCGATAGTCTACTTGAGGCTTGTTCTGCCCCCCTTCCGGACAAAGGACAAGCCTCGATTATCGGGGAACACGTTGCACTGACGGCATTTTTCCGCTCAGCGCAAATACCCGAGCGCAGGGCTCGGCGTCTTTATCAGTGACGCAGCAGCTCAGGTTTTTGAATGGTCTGCCGCAGTTCGCCGCCGCAATCGGCGCATTCGTAGACGAAGTCGATCTTGGCAAGGCTCCAATGCGGCTCAACCTCCCGCACATACATTGGCAGGAACCCCATGCAGCACGGGCAAATCACAGGCGCGATCTCGATGTCCTGATGATGCTGTACATAGGCTGGCATCTCGGCTCTCCTTCGCAGGCGACCATCAAACCCCGCGCAGAATCTACTGCCGGCGGCGTAAGCGCCGTCATCAACTCTTTCGAACAGAGGCGGAACGGCCGGCATTTGTCCACCGCTGTGACATTCTTGTAACGTCTCTGTACTGTAACGGGCGGACTAAATGCCTATTTCAGAGACCGATCAGCTTTCTTCCGACGAGCACTCCAACAATAAGGGAGCAAACACCCATGACCCATGCCATTCGTTTTCACAGAACCGGAGGTCCGGAAGTCCTGGTTTGGGAGCAGGTTGAGGTCGGCAAACCCGGTCCGGGCGAGGCGCGCATCCGTCACACCGCGGTCGGTCTCAATTTCGTCGACATCTATAACCGCTCGGGTCTCTATCCCGCGCAACTGCCGAGCGGGCTCGGCAGCGAGGCGGCCGGCGTGGTCGAGGAGGTCGGACCCGGTGTGACGGATTTGAAGCCGGGTGATCGCGTTGCCTACGGCGCCTCGCCGCTCGGCGCCTATTCCGAGGCGCGGCTGATCCCGGCCGACCGGTTGTTGAAGCTGCCCGATGGCGTCGACGACAAGACCGCGGCGGCGATGATGCTGAAAGGGCTCACGACGCAGTACCTGATCCGGCAGACCTATCGCGTGAAGGCGGGCGACACCATCCTGCTGCATGCGGCAGCGGGCGGGGTCGGCTTGATCCTGAGCCAGTGGGCGAAGCATCTCGGCGCAACAGTGATCGGCACGGTGAGCAACGACGAGAAGGCCAAGCTCGCGAAAGCTCATGGCTGCGACCACGTCATCATCTATACACGTGAGGATTTCGTGAAGCGCGTCGACGAGATCACCGGCGGCAAGAGGGTTCCGGTCGTCTATGATTCCGTCGGCAAGGATACTTTCCTGAAGTCACTGGACTGCCTGGCGCCGCTCGGTGTCGTCGCACTGTTCGGCCAATCCTCCGGCGCGGTCGAGCCGCTCAATCTCGGTCTGCTCGCACAGAAGGGCTCGCTCTTCGTTACCCGTCCGACGCTCTTCACTTACGCGGCGAAGCGCGAGAACCTGGTGGCGATGGCAGGCGAGCTGTTCGACGTCGTGAAGTCCGGTGCGGTGAAGATCGAAGTCCACCAGACCTATCCGCTAAAGGACGCGGCGAAGGCGCATGCCGATCTCGCGGCCCGCAAGACCACGGGATCGACCGTGCTGCTGGTGTGATACCGGGTCAGATGGTGATGCGGGCCGCTCGCGGCCTGCATCACGACCGTTCGTGCTTGCGCAGGTCCCGGGCGTGATCGAAGCGGGTCACCTGGAGGTCGACCTCGCCAGGCGCAATCTCAGGCGGCGCGGCCTGCGTGAGGATGTCCTCGGTCACGTCCTCGACCGCGGACCCGCTGATTTCGTGGATGAAGCAGATGTTTCCGTATTCACCGGAGGCGACGCGCGAAACGACCTCGCGCCGGGTGACTTCGGGATCGACAACCGCTTCGCGGCCGCGGCGACCATAATCGATCATCACGACGAAATACTGCATCAAAAATCCTTGCCCGCCTCGAGGCCACCTGCAGTATTTCTGAAAATAAGAACATAGTCAAGCCTCGATTTCCAAAAATCGGAAATCGAGGCTTTGCGGTCTCCGGCAGGCCACGTGTTACTTGCTCTTGCCCTTGCGCGCGCGGGCGGACTTGGCGCGCAGACGCTCGAGCTGGCCCTTGGGCATCGTGAGGCAGATCTCGCCGACCCACTCCAGCTTCACGCCGACGATCGGCTTGACGTTGAAGCTGGCGAGATTGACGACGGAGGGGGTCTTGCCGCGTTCGATGGTTTTCAAATAGCGCTCCCCCGTTTTCAGCCGGACCACGGCCTCCTCGCCATAGAAGCTCGATAGCGGGAAGCGCTGCTCCTTGTAGACCACGATCACGTCGCCGTTCTCGTACTTGGGCAGCATCGAATCGCCCATGACCTCGAACGCCACGGTCTCCTCCATGATCGGGAAGGGCAGCACGATGTCGCCAAGTCCTTCCGGCGGGACCTGCTCATACTCCGGCTCGATGACGGCGCCGGCGCCGACCCGGCCCATGATCGGCGAGAGATTGAGCTCAAGGTATTCCATGATCGGCAGGATTTCCGAGGCCTTGACTAGGCGCTCGCCGCCGAGGATTTCGGAGACAGCGCCGGGGCGGACGCCCATGGCCTGGGCCAGCCCGCCCTTGCTCTTGCCTGACCGCTTCAGGCCCCGTTCGATCATTGTCGCGTCCATCATGGTGATTTCCTCGCTTGTCGAGCTTTCGTGACTATCTTAACCCGAAATTCGGAATTATCTATTACGAATATCAGAATTCTGGCTTGACTTTGTTCTTCGGAATATCGGAATGTGTGGCTCGCCTCCGGAGTGTCGTTCGGACCAGATGAGGCGCATCACAGGGCAAGACAGTATGGAACCGGGCAACTGGGCGTCGGAGCATTCCGACGCGCTGCGCGACTATTTTCTCAAGGGAATGTCTTTCGCGGAGATCGGGAAGGAGATTAACGCAAGATTTGGAACGAATTACAGCCGCAACGCGGTGATCGGGCGGGCCAAGCGGATGGGGCTTGCCGCGCCCAAGCAGATGCAGGCTCCGCCGATCGCGCCGCATCTGCCGAATGGACTGCAGTGCTGGCCGACCCCTGCGGGGAGAGGCGAGACGTCCAAGCCGCCCCTGGTGCCGGCCGAACCGGTCAAGCTGCGCTGCGTCGGGATACGGCCGCGGCTGGTCTCGCTGCTCGCGCTCGAACCCGGCGACTGCCGCTATCCGTATGGCGGGGACAAGGACGGGGAGTCGATCGCCTTCTGCGGTCATCCCCGGCGCCCGGGCTCCAGTTATTGCACGCCGCATTTTCACCTGACCTCCGGTCCCGAGACGGCGCGAACGACCGGCCCGGTCATCCTGCGGCTCGTCGCGGCTGCCTGAACCTGGCCGCCCCGTGCTGGGAATCCGATTTCCATCGTTTTGTGTCAAGGAGTATCCAAGTCGCACGTGCCAAACGCAGCAAAACCTTTAGCCTCGGAGGGATCTACGACCGCAGGTCACGCGACTTGGCGCTCCACGCCGAAGTGGCGGAAATCGAGGTCGACGATCCCTTGGGCCTTGATCCCGGCGAGAAAATCATCGCGTTGCGCTCGATTCGCAACGATCCGCTGGGCCGGCTCCACGCCCATCACCAGATCGACGAAGCGCAGTATCGCGGCGGCCGTGCGTTCCAGAACGACTGGGAGAAGGCGGAGCGGGGTCCGCAGGCGGTCGACCCCAGCCGGGAATATGTCGACGGCACCCTCGGCCGGGAGCCCGTCACCGAGAGCCAGCGCAAGGCGGTGCTGCGGCTGAACCGGGTCGAACGCGAGCTCGGCACGGACGGCGCTGCGCTCGTGCACGATGTCCTCGTGCTCGGACTGACGATGGAGCAGGTCGGCGAACGCCGCGCGGTACGCAGCCAGCGCTGGAACGACTATTTCTCCAAAAGGTTGCAGGAGTGCCTGGATCGGTTGGCACAGGTCTACGGCTTTGCAACCGACGGCGGCGCGACGAGCCCGCCCAGCTCCAAAGCGCGATGAGATCGTCGTCGCGCTTCAGGTTATTGTTCGAGCGTGATCACGCATGTCACGGATGCGGCATGATCTGGTACGGTGTCGTGTAGGGTTCGACGCGGAGCGAGGCGTTGGCCAGTAGTCCGATCTTGGCGGTCGGCGCCTGCTGCATCTCGCCGTTCTGGCCGCGGTGGACGTTGTATTGCCACACGGTGAGATCGCCCTTCTGCGCCAGCGCATGTGCCACGGCGCTGGCGTCGGTGCCGCCGAGCGCCTGGAGTTCTTCGGCGTTCAGTCCGATGACGATTTCATCCTTGACGGTAACGATCTTGAACAGGTTCATCTTGGCCTCCTGCGCCCATGCGCCGTGCGATGCGAAAGTGAAAAGCGCAACGGCCGCGCCTTTGATGAGATTGCCGCGAGAAAGCATGCCGTCTTCCTTTGCTGGACGCGCGCCCGAATCGTTAGTCCAGAAGTCAGCCATGGCGCCCGTGACGTGCGTGGCCGTATCGCACTGGGCTCTTGGTCGTCCGCTTGCGAATGGCGGTTCATGCCTTTGAAAAATATCGTAAGACGGTGAACCGCGATGGGGCGCGCCGTGTCCAAGTACGAGACTAAAAAGGGGACCTCAGATGAAATTCGCCGGCATCGTCTGCTTTCTCGCTTCTCTGGCTGGGGCCGGCGCCGCTCACGCAACCGACCCCTCCTACGTCGGAAGCTGGAAATTCACGAGCGCGGTGGTGGCGCCTTGGGCGGATCCGCAGCACAAACCCGACAGCACCGAGCAGGCGCGGTTGATGGGCAAGATAGTCGTCGTCGCGGCCAAGGAAATCTCCGGACCGCGCCCCTTTGCCTGCGCCAAGCCGCAGTACAAGCTCACCGACTACGGCGCCGACATGATCTTCCAGGGCGCCTTCGACGAGTTGCAGCACTCCAGCAAGAAGGCCGATCCGAAGGCGCTCGCCGCCTCTCTCGGCTTCACCGGCGCCAAGATCAAGACGCTCGAGACGGGGTGCGAGATCGATTTCCACTTCGTGGATGATGGGACCATGGAAGCGGGCCTCAATGATTACGTCTACACGCTGAAGAAGCAGTAGCCCGATCGCTGCTGCAGTAGCGGCTATCCTTCGAGACGCCCGCCTTTGTAAGGCCCCTCAGGATGAGGTCTGATTTCGTGGGGACGTATTAGATCCTCATGGCGAGGGGCCCGCAGAGCTGGCGTTTCGAACCGTGAGGCCCCCGGGCACGTTCATAGCTTTCCACCGGGGGCCACCCCTCAAATCGAATTAATATGTGAGTATCGTCCCCGCCCGTTCCAGGTTCATATTGGGAAACAAAATACGCCGGTTGTCGCATTGACGCAGATCAAGCCAAGGTGCAGCTATGACCTGCTGAATCCTGTCGCGGACGGGGGTGGACCGGGTCCGTTATCCGGAATTGCCGAGGTGCGATGACGACGAAGCAACCCTCTCCCAGCAGTTTGGCTTGCCGGAAGGGTTGTTCCTTGTCATAGTTGCAACCTCGTCGGGTTCGCCCGAGCCGTTGGGGTCATTCGGTTTGGCGGTCCGCCCGGGGTCGCCCGGCCGAAAGCCGTTCATGTCCGAGGTTGGTTCTCGAACGACGTCTGCCCTCTCACGAAGGCCGTTCCTTTCATAGGTGCGAGATGAAAAACCTCAATTTCGCGACTGAACTGCACCTGAAGCTGGGGGCGCCCGCGAGTCAAACCGTCGAGAGCCTGCGACTGCTGCGCGCATTTCTCAAGCTCGCGCCGCGCCAGCGTTTCGAGGTCATCAAGCTGGTGGAAGACCTCACCACCGAAGAGATTCCCGAACATCCGCTTTCGTGAGGGGGTGTCGCCGGACGAAGTCCCAACCAGAGCCGACCGCCCCAGGGATCCCTGACGCCAGCCGAGCCGCTGGAATGCGATCCGATAAGTGTGATAAATCAGTCAGGGACAAGGGGAGGACGGCGACATGATCGAACCGAAGCTCGAAGTTCCGGCCGAATTGCGCGACCTGGCCGAGAAGACCATTGATCAGGCGGAAAAAGCCTTCGGCCTGTTTTTCGATGCTGCCACCAAGTCGATGTCATCAGTGCCTGGAACCGGTACAGAGGTTTCCAAGCAAGCGCTTGTTTTCACCGAACAAAACATGAAGGCGGCGTTCGAGCACGCGCGCAAGCTGGTTCACGCAACCGATCTCCAGGAAGCAATGCGCATCCAGTCCGAATTCCTGAGAAGTCAATTCACCAACGCCGGTGAGCATATGCGACAGATCACCGGCAACCTGATGCAGCCCGGCAAAGGCAAGTCCTGAACCACGGGCGGCGCGCGTGCTCACGAATTGATCTTGCGTGAGAGCGTCGCGCGGAATTCAATTGCAGGGCAGGTCCATGATGGCCCACCGGATGAGCATATCATCCGCCGTCCGTCATCCTTTCTGCTGATCCCTGTCGGCTCAACCGGCAGGGATTTGCCTTTGAGGAGCGGGTGGTTGTTTGAGCGTGCTCTCCGCACAAACGCGTTCCGCGGTTGTCGCGAGGGAAAGCCGCTTCGCACCTTGCGCGAACGCGACCCTCCGGGTCTGGATCATGCTCTCGCCCGCTACTGGCGTAGCGAGCCGATATAGGCGGCAATGTCGCCGGCCTCGATTCGGCTCAATGGAAAGTTTGGCATCTTCGGATGCGGATCGAGCAGGAAGAAGGCCAGCTTCTCCGGCGTGAAGTCGGGTCTGCGCGCGATGGCGGCAAAGGCGGGGACGTCGGCGCTCGCCTGTTTCTGTTCACTCGTCACGACGTGGCAGCTCGCGCACCAGCGCTTGGCAAGGTCGGCGCCGTGATCGGCATCGGCGGCGAAAGCCGTCGATCCGGACAGGCCGCTTGCGATGATCAGAGTGGAAAGCCGTCTGACAGGCGCGCGCATGAGGCGTCCTTGAACTATTTGTCCGGTGTTCGTGCTCAACCGCAGCACGATCCGGGGAATTGCGAGAGATCGATGCGGACGATGATCGACCGGATCAGCCTGCGGGTGGAGCGGAAGAGGCGGCGAAGGAAGGCCGGCGCAGCCGCCGCGGGCAGCCTTAGACTTTCTGTGGAGTGCGACATCTGGGCTTCCTCGACGCTCAAGGTTCGCCTTGTCGCGTATTCGGGGGCGTACCGCCTTGATCTGCCGCAAGCCGGCTTGGCCGGGGTGTGGCCGTCGACTGACGAGCGGGCCTAGTAGTCGCCGGGGTTCATGATCATCGGGCTCGTCGTATCGGCCGGCGCGAGCTCGCTGCTGGAACTGCTGCGCAGGAACTGATCCAGCGTAGCCTGGATCTTCTCCTTCACCGAATCCGGGCCGCGGTCGCTCAGCTCGGTATGCTGCGCGCCGGTATTGATGATGTCGATGCCGCGCAATTTCGCCTGCTCGGGCGTTGGCAGAACGCCGGGATCGGTGACGAACTTCGGGTCCTTGGAGCGGAATGACAGGATCTTGAGGTGATCGTTGAGCACGAAGGGCACCCGCAGATTGTCGAGCGTGATCACCTTGGCCACCAGCTCAGGATGCTGATGGGCGACATACATGGAGACGTCGCCGCCGTTGGAATGACCGACGAGCGTGATGTGATCGTATTCCGCGTTCTCCTGCTGCTTCTTCAGTTCGTTCAGGACGAACAGGATGTTGGCCTCGCAGCGCATGTAAACGCCCTTTCGACCGACATAGGGCTGACCGACCTTGGTCATCAGGGGCGGATCGGTCGGCAGATCCTGCTGGATGCTGGCCACGAGATATCCGCGCGCAGCGAGCACGTTGGCGAGGAACGAGTACTCGGTCGCCTTGACCGTGTTGCCGTTGCTGATGACTGCGAGTGGAAGCTTCCAGAGGCCGAGATTGGCCTTGGTCTCGTAGTCGCGACGCACGGCGACGTCGACCGAGACCGGCCGCTGGCGCGCGGCGTCGAACAGATTGAGCGTCTCGTGGCGGATCGCGAGCTTGCTCACGGCGAAATACTCGCCCGCAGCAAGAACGCAAAGGAACGCCAGAATCGCAAAAGCCCTTTTCATCGTTTCATCCCGATCACTTTTCGCAGAGGTAGTGATGGGGAACTCACGGATCGATCGATTGTGAGGGCGGGACGGGATTAAATTTAGGCAAGCTTGACCGCACGCAAACGAAGGCGGGGAACTATAGGCAGTTTGCCTTGCCCCGCTCCGGGCAGAGTCTGAAGGCGTTCGATAGCGTGAACAGGAACCGCGCGTTCCGCCGCTCATTGTCGGGCGCGCGGTAGCTGAGCGGAACAGCGACGGCAAGATCAGCCCGCAAATCCTCCGACAGGAACAGACGTATGCCGGCGCCGGCGGATGTCAGCGACAGCCCCTCGCTCGGCTGATAGCCGTCGTTCCACACCACGCCGGCATCGGCAAAGCCATAGATCTGGTAGCCGGTCCAGTAGCGGAAGTTGACCGTCTGGTCGAAGCGGAGCTCGAACGATCCGGCAAGCCCGTTGTCGCCGCTGATTTCGGCGGCGCCATAGCCACGGCCGAAGGCGGCGCCGCCGAGATAGAATTGCTGCGACGTGAACAGCGGCCGGGATGCGGTCTGGCTCGCGCCTGAAAGCTTGATTGACCACGCGTCGGTGAGAGTCTGATAGCGCGTGAACCAGGCGTTCAACACCGAGAAGTTCGCCGAGGCGCCGTCGCGCGACAGCAGGTCGTCGCTCCAGTGCGAGGCGCCGAAGATGTCGAGCCCCTGGCGATAGGTCAGCGTCAGATAGTTGGTGCCGCCGAAGCGGTCCTGCAGCCGGTAATCCGAGGTCAGGCTCGCGGTCCTAATATGGTCATTGTACCACGGCCCAAACATATCGTGTTCCGATACGTTGCTGAAGGTAAAGGCCGAGGTGAGGGTGAGCGAAGATGCCTGCGACTGAAGCGGGACGACGCTTGCCCGTAGTTCGAAGGCTTCCGTCGTCGTGATGTCGCTGTCGAGGCGACGGGCATCGCCCGGCCGCACCGCGCTGTACAGGATAGAGGCGCCGAGCCGCACGCCGTCGACACCAACCGGCGCGTCATAGGACAATCGCCCGAAGCCAAGTTGACGCGGATCGTTTGCGATCGTCGACAGGTTGACCGCCAACGTGTCGCCGGGCGCGAGGTAAGAGTTGAAGGCTCCGGTCGCATAGGTCTGCCACGGTCCGACCGATGCCGATCCAAGATTGTCCAGGCCGAACGATGTGAAGATGTGCCAGGTCTTCAGGAAGACGGTGAGGCGGAAACGGCCGCTCGCGGTACCGATCTCCTCGAGCGCAGTATCGGCGATCCGCACGCCCGGCCATCCGTTGATCAGATAAAGCTGGCGTTCAAGCGTGGCGAGGCGCGAAGGATGTTCGGCGAGGACCGGATCCAGCATCGGACGGACGCCGAACTGCTCGGCGCCATCGCCTTTCAAGTCGGTCTCGACGATGGAGCCTTCGATCACCTGAATCCGGACGCGTCCATCCTGGATGTCCTGCGGTGGGATGATAGCCCGGCTCAGATGGAAACCGTTGGAGCGATAGAGATCGCTGATCGCGCCAGCGATCGCCGCGAGGTCCGCCTGCGAGATCTGCTTTCCAAGATACGGTTGCCAGGTGCTGGCGATGCGGTCACGCTGAATGCTGTCCTCGCCAACGATGCTGACGCCGCGAAGCACGAATTGCGGCCGGGCATCGGCGCCGAGGTCGGGTCGGCCGAGACTCGGTAGTCTTACGGGGGTGCGGCCGCGGGAGTCCTGATCGGATTGTCTGTCGAAATATTTTTCGGTCTGTCGAGGATCGAAGCCCGGCTGGTTCGCCTGCTGCGCGAGAGCTTGCGGAATTGCCGCAAAAGTCGGCACAAGCAGGCCCATTGCGGTAACAAAATGTCTCCACCGGCCTCTCCATCGGGACCGATCTCCGTAGTTCAACTGAGTCGTTCCCCGGGCATGGTAAGAGATCGTTAGGCGCATGATTTTTCATAGTTTTTTATGGTCAACGATTGGTTAACGGGGCCATGGATCTTGCCGCGACTCCGGCTAATCCTATCTTGAGACATCTCCGATAAACCTCAGGCCGGCTCTTAGGCGGACTGAGGACTCATATGCTCGGCAAAGATGGAATGCGGCGCACCCTCCTGGCTGCGTTCGTACTGGGATTTGCTTCCAACGCCTTTGCCGCGGATGGCGGTGTCTGGTCGGTCAGCAAGGCGTCGGGCGAGGTCTGGATCGCGACCGACGGCGTCCAGCAGGTCTCGCTCAAGCAGGAAGAGACGCTGAAGCCTGGCGATACCATTCGGACCGGGCGTAATGGTCGCGTGCTTCTGGTGCGCGGCGAAGAGACAATCCTGATCTCACCGAATTCCGTCGTCGCTCTGCCGACGGAGCAGAAGGACGGACTTTCGACCACCATCGTGCAGCAGGCGGGCTCGATCCTGCTCGAAGTCGAAAAGCGCAACGTCAAGCATTTCGAAGTCGAGACGCCCTATCTCGCCGCCGTGGTCAAGGGCACGCAGTTCAGCGTCACGGTGAACGCCGACAGCACCAAGGTCGGCGTCGTCCGCGGGCAGGTCGAGGTCTCCGATTTCCGCACCGGTCAAATCGCCCGGGTGATGCCAGGCCAGGCTGCGACGGCCTTCGAGCATGACAAGCCTGGCCTCAACCTGAGCGGCTCCGGCACCTTCAATCCGATCGAGCAGGGCAAGCCGCGCGCTTCGACCATCGAGCGAGTGCCGGTGCCGAAATCGGGCCTGCCGGCCCCGCGCAACGCCGCGAACGGCCACACCTTCCACGCTCTCGCGCACATCGAGAGGGGCAAGGCAGCCGGAGCGGCTTCCAAACCCCAGAATTCGGCGAGCGGGTCTTATGTCAAGTCGGGCGTGGTCCGCATCTCAGGCGCGCTTGGCGAGGTGAAGCTGAATTTCAGCAAGGTGACGCACGGGCTCGCGCGCGGATCGGTTACAACTGCCGCCGTCAGAAGTGCGTCAAGCTCCAGCACCGACACCGTCTGGAGTGACAGCAGGACGAGCACGACGACGGTCTCCAACAGCGCCGGCCAGACGGCGGTGACGACAAGCAGCAGCGGCGCGAGCAGCAGCACGAGCTCCTCGAGCACGACCACGACCACGACGACGACCGCGACAACCGCAGGTTCGTCGAGTGATAACTCCAGCAGTGGAAACTCCGGTAACGGGAACGGAAATTCCGGCAACGGCAATTCCGGCAATGGTAACGGAAACAGCGGTGCCACCGGAAACGGTAAAGGCAACAACGGCAACGGCAACGGGAATGGCGGGGGCAACGGCAGTAACGGCAATGCCAACGGCCACAAGCACTGAGGCCATTCCGTAGGGGATCAAGGGGGCGCATCCGGATCGAGCCGGATGCGGGGGACTAAGTGAAACGCTATCGACCGCATATTCTGGTTGTGGCTGCGCTTGCTGTCGTGCTGTCCACGGGATGGCACGGCGCGCTGCGCAGTGCGCTCACCGATTTGCGCTTCGCCTGGCAATCGCGCGCGGCGAGCGGCGATATTGTGGTGGTTGCGATCGATTCCGCATCGATCGACCGGATCGGCGTCTGGCCGTGGCCGCGGCAGCTACATGCCGAACTCCTGCGCAAGCTCGAAAGCGCCGGTGTTCGCGACGTCGCCTTCGACGTCGATTTCAGCACACCGTCCGATCCTGCATCCGACCAAGCTTTCGTCGAGCCGCTGAAGGACGTCGGCGGTTCGACGATCCTGCCGTCCTTCAAGCAGCCGGCACCGAACAGCGGCAGCAGTGGGATCCACATCAACCGTCCTCTGACGCCATTCGGCGAACAGTCGTGGCCGGCCGTCGTCAATGTTACCGTGGAGCCCGACGGGCTGGTTCGACGCTATCCTTTCGGCGAGAGGCTCGGCGAAGAGTTCGTGCCCTCGATGGCGGCGGTGTTGGCGGGGCAATATGCCAACCGGAGCTCGCCGTTCCTGATCGATTTCTCGATCCGTGCGGCATCAATTCCGCGCGTCTCCTTTGCCGACGTGCTGCGCGGCGACGCCACGACGCTTGTCAAGCTGAGGGACAAGAAGGTGCTCGTCGGGGCCACCGCCCTCGAGCTTGGCGACCGCTTCAGCGTACCCAACGGCAATGTCGCATCCGGTCCCGTGCTACAGGCGCTGGCGGCGGAATCGATCCTTCAGCATCGCACGCTGCGCTCGACCTCCGATACCGGCATGATCCTGGGCCTCGGTGCCCTGGCCTTGCTCATGATGTTCTCCTGGCGCCGGCTTGGTCCGGGCGTTCGGGTCGTGATCCTCGTTGCGGCGGCGGCGGCAGTCGAGCTCGTCGCTGCCCTCGCGCAGCTGAAATGGCCGCTCGTCATCGACACGTCGCTGTTCCACATCGCGACCATCGCCTATCTCACGGCGATCGCGCTCGACGAGATCGATTTCCGCAGCCTGCTCGGTCGCATCGCCGAGAGCCGCTTCCACCGCATCGCGATGTCGCTTGGCGACGGCCTGATCTGCACCGACGAAAATCACATGATCACGGTGTGGAACCCCGGCGCGAGCGCGATCTTCGGCTACATGCCAGCGGAAATGATCGGCCGCCCCTTCGAGGCGCTCTGCGCAGCGTCGATCGACGGAGCGGGCAAGCGTTTCTCGATGCGAGACGCTGCACGTCAGGCTTTGCTGGTCCCGGGCGGGGCCGTCGTCGTCGAGTTTGAGGGACGGCGCAGGAACGGCGAGGTATTTCCGGTCGAGGCCAGCTTCTCGGGCTGGCAAGGCACAGACGGTTTCCAATATGGCGCGATCCTGCGCGATATCTCGGTCCGCAAGCGCGAGGCCGAACGTGTGAAATATCTCGCCGAGTACGACTCGCTCACCGGCCTTGCCAACCGCAACACCTTGCATGCGGCGCTCGTCGACCTGGTCGCGACGGCGAAACGGCAGTCGCACGAGATCGCGCTCCTGGTGCTGGGGCTCGACGGCTTCCAGCAGATCAACGATGTGTTCGGTCATGCGGCCGGTGATCTCGTGCTCAAGGCAGTCGCCGCGCGGCTGCGGACCGAGGCCGGAGACAATGCGATGGTCGCGCGGCTCAGCGGCGACGAGTTCGCGATCGCGATCGACTGTGTCGAGGCCAATGAGCCGATCGCGGTGTTCACCGAGCGCGTGACACGCGCATTCGAGCTGCCGCTCGTGGCCGGCGCGCGCCAGCACCGCGTCAGGATCAGCGTCGGGGTCGCGGTCTATCCGGACGGCGGGCAGAACGCCGACGACCTCCTGAGCAACGGCCATCTCGCACTCTACCGGGCGAAGACGACCCACCGCGGCGGCTGCGTGATCTTCGAGAGCACCATCAGAGAGGAGCTCGAGAGCAGGCTGACGCTGGAGAGCGAGCTCGCGCAGGCCGCGGACCGCAACGAATTCGAGCTGTTCTACCAGCCTCAGGTTCGTCTGGTCGACGGCGCGCTCCTCGGCGCGGAAGCGCTGATCCGGTGGCGTCATCCGTCGCGCGGCTACGTCTCGCCGGCGGAATTCATGCCTGTCGTCAATACGTCGGCGCTCTCGGAACGGATCGCCAGCTGGGTGATGGAGACGGCCTGCAAACAGGCGCGGGCGTGGGAGCTCGCCGGCAACAACGTCCGTGTCGCGATCAATCTGTCGCCGTCGCAGCTTCATTCCGGCGATCTCGCGCATTCGGTTGGCGAATTGCTCGCCGCCACCGGCCTCTCGCCTTCGCTGCTCGAGCTCGAGGTGACCGAGGATATCCTTCTCCTCGACGAGGCGCGGGTGCTCGACATGTTCAAGCGGATCCAGGAGCTCGGTGTCCGCGTTTTGTTCGACGATTTCGGCACGGGTTACGCGAGCTTGAGCTATCTGAAGAAGTTTCCGCTCGACGGGCTCAAGATCGACCGCTCCTTCGTGCTCGATCTGCTCGCCGATTCCGACGACGCGGCGATCGTCAGCTCGACCGTCGGACTGAGCAAGCAGCTTGGCCTCTCCGTGATCGCCGAAGGCATCGAGAACCGCGCCACGGCCGACTTCCTGGTCAGCATGGGATGCGAGGAAGGGCAGGGCTATTTCTTCGGCCGCCCGATGCCGGCCGAAGCATTTGGGCGTCAGTTTCTGACGGCGCAGCCGATCCAGGAAGCCGTCGGCGCCGCCTGAGTGCGACGCGCGGCGGTACAGACAATCCCGGCAGAATCAGTATCATCAGTCTCGTGCGACATGCCCGTCGTTTCGAGGCTCATCGAGATCGTGACGGATTATCAGCCGGAGCTGGCCAAGGGAGCACTTCTGCACAGACAGAAGGGCCACCGCGATCTGCGATTGGACGTCTGCCGCGGATTGGCGCTGTGGTTCATCTTCATCGATCACATCCCGGACAATTCGCTGGCATGGCTGACGCTGCGCAACTACGGCTTCAGCGACACCACCGAGGTGTTCGTCTTCGTCTCCGGTTACACCTGCATGCTGGCCTATGGCGGCGGCCTGCCGGAGCAGGGGTGGCTCACGGTGATCGTCCGGGCGCTGCGGCGCAGTTTCGAGATCTACTGCGCGTTCCTGCTGCTGTTTGGGGCCTATGTCGCACTGGTGTGGCTCGTCGGCGGTGGCGAGCGCTACGTCGATGAAACCAACACGGGCTTCTTCTTCAAGGACCCCGGCGCGGCGCTCGTGCATGCGGCGATGCTGCAATATACGCCCGTCAATACCGACATCCTGCCGACCTTCGTGCTGCTGCACCTCGCATTTCCGCTACTGCTGTGGCTCCTCATCCGCATCCCCACGACAACGCTGGCCGCTTCGTTCCTCGTGTACCTGATGGTCCAGCTCCGGAGCTGGCACGTGCCGGCCTGGCCGACGGGTGAGCTCTACTTCAATCCGTTCGCATTCCAGCTCCTGTTCGTGTTCGGCGCCTGGTATGCGGGCGGCGGCGGTAACATGATCAGACCGCTGGTGCAGTCGCCGGTAACTCTGGTGCTCGCGCTGTTCTATCTGCTGTTCAGCCTGGTCATCGCCTTGAGCTGGCAGTTCGATGTGCTGACACGACTGATCCCGGACGACGTCTCGGAATGGATCTATCCGATCTACAAGAGCCACTTGGCGCCGGTGCGCCTGTTGCACTTCCTCGCGCTGGCCGTCGTGGTTTCGCGGTTCACGTTGCGGAAGGAACGCCGACCGGTGCCGCCGCTTGCGATCGCGATGATCCGCTGTGGCGAGAACTCGCTTTCGATGTATTGCCTGGGAGTCCTGCTGTCCTTTGTCGGTCAGGTCTTCCTCAGCGATGTTTCCGGCGGTTTGGTCGCGCAACTCTGGGTCAGCGTTGCCGGAATCGCGGTGATGATCGTCGCCGCCACACTGGCGACATGGGAGGCGCAGCTCGATCGGCGCGGACCGAAACTGTTCTGACGTTAGCGCCGGCGCGCAATCGCGACGCCGAACAGGAACGCGACGAAAAGGCTCGCCAGCGGAGCCTCGCGGGTGATCGCGGCAACCGTCGAAAGCGGCTTGCCGGGCCTTCGCGCCTCTTGGATGGCCGCGGTGAGGCGATCGACTGCGGCATGCAGGCCGCCGGCGACCTCGCCGATCGTGCGGGAGACGTCGGTTGCGGCATCGACGGCGCGCTCGGCTAGGCCTGGCTGCGAAACTGGTTCCGGTATGTCCACGCTCAAGGCTTGAGGCCTCCACAGCCGCGAAATGACAGGGACCGGCACCTTTGGCTATCCTCGCGAGCGCTCGTTTTGAACAGCGGGTCCGAAGACCTTTGGCTATCCGCGACTGGCGCCGTCTTGACGGCGGGTGCCGGCCTGCACTGGAAATGCGGTGGGCGAGGTTTGGTTCCAGCGATGTCGGCCCGCGACAGCATCAGCCCCGGGAAACGACGGACGCGAATCTCTGTTAGGCTGACGCCTCAGCGCAGACCTGATCAGGGAGATGGTCGTGACCGATCGCACAACATCGGATCGAACCAGGCGCATTGCGCTGCTCGGCGCTCCCATCGACATGGGGGCTTCGCAGCGCGGGACGCTGATGGGTCCTGCGGCCTTGCGGACCGCCGGCCTTGCGACCTTGCTGGAAAATCTCGACTTCGAGGTGGTCGATCATGGCGACCTTTCGGTCGCCGGCATTCCCGATTCCAGCGACGAGCCGCCCCAGAATGCCAATCACTACCGCGAGATCCAGCGCTGGACACGGGTCGTGAGCCATCGCGCCTACGAGGTCGCGAAGACCGGCGCGATCCCGATCTTTCTCGGCGGCGATCACACGCTGTCGATGGGCTCGGTCAATGCCATGGCGCGTCACTGGCAAGAGCGCGAGCGCAAACTGTTCGTGCTCTGGCTCGACGCGCATGCCGACTACAACACGCCGGCGACGACGATCACGGCGAATATGCATGGCATGTCCGCGGCGTTCTTGTGCGGCGAGCCCGGTCTCGATGGGTTGCTCGGCAAGGAGCCGCGGGCCTCGATCGATCCCGGCCAGCTCGAGCTGTTCGGCACGCGCTCGATCGACAAGCTCGAGAAGGAGTTGATGCGCACGCGGCGCGTCCGCGTCGCCGACATGCGCCAGATCGACGAGTTCGGGGTCGCCGTCCTGATCCGGCGCTTCATCGAGCGGGTGAAGGAGAGCGACGGCGTGCTGCACGTCAGTTTCGACGTCGATTTCCTCGACCCCTGCGTGGCCCCCGGCGTCGGTACCACGGTGCCGGGGGGGGCGACCTACCGCGAGGCGCATCTCATCATGGAGCTGCTGCACGATTCCGGCCTGGTCCGGTCGGTCGACATCGTCGAGCTCAATCCGTTCCTGGACGAGCGCGGGCGCACCGCGCGGACGGCGGTCGAGCTTATCGGGAGCCTGTTCGGTCAGCAGATCGCGGACCGCCCGACGCCGAGCAACGCGATCTCGCCGGGTGAGTAGAGCCGATCAGATCGTTCATGCGCTGCGGCACCGGGAAGGAACTCCTCCGCTCGAGTGTGGATTTAGATCAGCCGTCGCGACGATCGCCTGATTTTGAAACGCACGCGAATTGCCAAGGCGCTCGGAAGGCGATTTCATGCGGTCGACCACGAGGGCCCGCAATGACCAAGACACGAACGACTGCCGGCATCGACGCGGCCACGCGCCGTCGTTTCCTCAGGTCTGGCGGCGCGGCACTCAGTGGAGTCGTTCTCGGCAGCGGGGCCGCCAAAGCGGACAATCTGCCGCCCGACATTCCCGAATGGATGAAGGTGCCAGGCGAGCCGATGGGCAGTCAGCCCTATGGGACGCCGTCGCCGTTCGAGAAGAACGTCGTCAAGAACATCTCGAAAAGCCTCAAACAGTATTTATCCGCGTCGAGCCGGACGCCGCTGCAGGAGCTCGACGGCATCATCACGCCGAGCGGGCTATTCTACGAGCGCCATCATGGCGGCGTGCCGACGATCGATCCGGCGCAGCATCGCTTGATGCTTCATGGCCTGGTGGAACGTCCCCTGATCTTCAGCATGGACGACCTGCGACGCTTTCCGTCGCAATCGCGCATCCACTTCCTGGAATGCTCGGGCAATCCCGGCTACACGAAGCCTTACGGCAAGACCGCCTCTGACCTCGTAGGCCTGGTGAGTTGTGCCGAGTGGACCGGCGTGAACCTGAAACTGGTGCTCGAGGAAGCCGGCCTCAAGCCCGAAGCCAAATGGGTCGTGGCCGAAGGCGCCGACGCCGCCGCGCTGACGCGCAGCATCCCGATCGAGAAATGCCTCGACGACGCCATGCTGGTCTACAGCCAGAACGGCGAGCGGCTGCGGCCGCAGCAAGGCTATCCGCTGCGGCTCTTCCTGCCCGGTTTCGAGGGCAACATGAGCGTGAAATGGCTGCGGCGCCTGCACGTGACGTCGGAGCCCACCTATTCGCGCGAGGAGACCTCGAAATACACCGACCTGCTGCCTGACGGCACCGCGCGCGAGTTCTCCTTCTACATGGAGGCCAAGTCGATCATCACGCGTCCCTCCGGCGGACAGCGCCTCGACGCGCCCGGCTTTCACGAGATCACCGGCATTGCCTGGAGCGGGCATGGCAGGATCACCCGCGTCGAGGTGTCCGTCGATGACGGCAAGAGCTGGCAGTTGGCGCAATTGCAGGAGCCGGTCCTGACGCGCGCGTTGACGCGCTTCCGCTTTCCCTGGCGGTGGGAAGGCAAGGCCGCCGTGATCCAGAGCCGCGCCATCGACGAGACCGGCTACGTCCAGCCGACGCTTGCCGAGCTGCTGGCCGTGCGCGGCGAAAACTATTTCTACCACAACAACGCGATCTGGCCCTGGCGCATCGCAGAGAGCGGCGAGGTGACCAATGCGCTGGCGTGAAGCGCACGGCATCGCCGTCGCGGTCCTGCTATGGGCGTGGACGAGCGACGCCTCTGCGCAAAGTCCTTACGGCATCGGACGGCCGGCATCGCCCGCGGAGATCGCAGGCTGGAACATCGACATCGGACGCGACGGCAGCAATCTGCCGGAGGGGCGCGGCACGGTCAGTCGGGGAGGCGAGGTGTTCGCTCAGCAATGCGCGTCCTGCCATGGCGACAAAGGCGAGGGCGGTTTGGGCGATCGGCTGGTCGGCGGGCAGGGGACGATCGGCACGGCGAGGCCGATCCGTACCGTCGGCAGCTACTGGCCTTACGCAACGACGCTGTTCGACTACATCCGCCGCGCCATGCCGCAGAACGCACCGCAATCTCTCAGCACTGACGACGTGTATGCGGTGTCGGCCTATATCCTCAGCCTGAATGGACTGGTGGCCGCGGATGCGACGCTCGACGCCAAGGCGCTCACCGCGATCAAGATGCCGAACCGCGACAAGTTCGTCGGTGACGCGCGTCCCGACGTGAAGTGAGCTTGCGCGACAATCGCTGGGTTCCGAAGGAACCGCGCCGTTTGAGACGGAACCACGCGCGACCTCATTGAATTAACCCATGAGAGGAAACAGCCCAGAGTGTTCGATGGCAACAAGCTTCACGAACTCCCTTGCTATTGCGCTTCGCCATCCCGGCGTGATCGCGCTGATCGTCGCCGGCGTTACCATTGCCGCGATGCTGCTTGTCGACCATGGCCCGTGGAGCCGGGCCAAGACGCAGTCGGCGCAGGTCGCGATGTATCACACCACGGGTGAAGCCGCGCGTGCCGCGGGCGCCATGGTGCTGCCGACCGATCCGAAATCTCCGATCGAGCCGGTGCGTCCGGGGCCGAAGGCATCCCCGGCCGTCAACCCCATAACGCCGTAGTCCTTCAGCTCTTGCGGCCGTAGCTGAGCAGCCCGCCGTGGGTCTTCGGCGGGTGCGCGGCAAGCGCCTCCTCGTTCGGCTCGGTGCCCCAGCCCGGGCGGTTCGGAATGACGAGATGGCCGTTCGCGATCTCCGGCTCGTGCGTGAAGAGCTCGCGGTCCCACGCCAGGCGGTCGATGTCGATCTCCATGATGCGCAGGTTCGGCATGGCGGCGCAGAAATGCGCGTTCATCATCGAGCAGAGATGGCCGTAGAAATTATGCGGCGCGACGTTGACCTCGAAGGCTTCGGCGACTGAAGCGATCTTCATCGACTGCCAGACGCCGTTCCAGGGGGTGTCGACGATCGCGACGTCCATGGCCTGCTCGCGGAAATAGGGCAAAAATTCGCGCAGCCCCAGGAGCGTTTCGCAGGACGAGATCGGGTGCGGGCTCTGCCTGCGGATATAGCCGAGCGCTTCCGGATTGAAGCTGTCGATCTCGACCCAGAACATGTCGATGTCCGCGATCGCGCGCAGGATCTTCAAATAACCTTCGGTCTTGGCGTTGAAGTTGCAGTCGAGCAGGATCTCGACGTCAGGACCGGCGCCGTCGCGGATCGCCTCCAGATGCATGTGCAGGTCGCGCAGGATTTTGCGATCGACATTGATCTCGGGCAGGAACGGCGAGCCGAAGCCGGGGCGCCAGCCGGTCGGCTTGCCCTCGTCATAGGAGAAGATGTTGGTCTTGAGCGCGGTGAATTTCTTCTCGCGCACCTCGCGGCCCATCGCCTTGACGCCGTCGAGGCTTTCGATCGGCGGCTTGTACCAGGAGGGATGATTGATCCGCCACGTCGCGCAATGCGACCAGTACACGCGGACGCGATCGCGGATCTTGCTGCCGAGGAGCTCGTAGCAGGGCACGCCGAGACATTTGGCCTTGGCGTCGAGCAGCGCGTTCTCGATCGCACCCAGCGCCTGCGCCACGACGCCGCCGGCGGCCGGCCGCGTCGCTGCGAACAGCTCGGCATGGATGCGCTCGTGCTGGAAGACGTTTTGCCCGATGACGCGGCTCGACAGGCGCTGGATCGCGGCGCCCACACCGGGCGAGCCAAAGCCTTCGTCGAACTCGCTCCAGCCGACGATGCCGTCTTCCGTCGTCAGCTTGACGAAATGGTAGTTTCGCCAGCCGGCATCGCAGGCGAGGATTTCGATGGCAGTGGCTTTGGATGATGTCGTCATGTCGCTCCCCGGCGGCTGCTTGATGAGCCTTGTTGATCTCCGCGCAAACGCTTCGCGTTTGTCGCGCTTGATTTGGCGATGCGGCGACCCGGCTTTCGCACGACGCCCGCAGAACCTGTTCGTCTTACCGCGTCATAAGACCCTCATGGTGAGGAGCGCGGAGCGCGTCTCGAACCATGAAGGCCCGGATCTCGCCGCGGCCATCCTTCGAGACGCGCGTTCCGCGCTCCTCAGGATGACGAAAGCAGTGTTTGTCACGCAATAGAATTAGGCTAAGGCGCGAGCCCCGAGAAGCGATGGAGGCGCGCAGGGCTTATGCAGCAGCGTTGTTTTGCAGCGCGAAATGGCTGCCGGAAAGGCTGGGGATAGCCATGATCTTTCCGGAGATCGCCGCGAAATCGCGCCGGCTTCTTTCCGTTTTGGCCACAATCGCACCCCCACCATCAGCCCCATGCAAGCCTTGGCTTTTATCTCGATTCTGGCGCTGCTCACCTTGGGCGGGGCAGCCATTTCCGACCAGATTCTCACGGCCGATCAGCAAATCGTGCAGAGGGTTCAGTAAAGCGTTTTCCAGCGAAGTGGCGACCGGTTCGCGAAAGAAAACGCGTCAAAACTAGAATCTAGAGCTCAGTTCCGATTCAATCGGAACGACACAGTAAGACTAGGGCGCACGGTTTGGAAAGGCGCATTGTCTTGGGGGACGACGCGATGCTTTCGGTAGACCAGTTTCTGAGATTGATCAGCGTGCCGGCCGTGTTCGTGGCCTTCATCATCGCGTCGCAGGTTTCGGCGGCCCTGACCTCGAACTGAGCCGCACGCCCAGAGCGCGATGAGATCAGGGGGAATCGTCATCGCGCCTTGGGTGTCATTTGAGCATGATCTTTTCGGAAAACCGCTTCACACTTTTCCGGATCATGCTCAACCGACGACGGACGAGCCGAGCAGGGCGACGACCGCGAGCGCCATCAGCGCCGTGCCGAGCCAGCCGAGCGCGATCAGCCATGTCCGCGCCCTGAACTGGCCCATGACGCCGGCGTTCGAGACGATCAGCATCATCATCACCATGATGGGGACGGCGACGATGCCGTTGAGCACGGCGCTCCACACCAGCATGTGGATGGAATCGATGCCGGTGAAGCCGAGCGAGAAGCCGATGACGGTCGCGGCCGCGATGATCGTGTAGAAGCCGACGGCTTCATCCGGCTTCGCCTCCAGCGTGGCGCGCCAGCCGAAGATTTCCGCAACGCCATAGGCCGCCGAGCCCGCCAGCACCGGGATCGCCAGCAGGCCCGTGCCGATGATGCCGAGCGCAAACAGCAGGAAGGTGAAATCGCCGGCGAGCGGCCGCAGCGCTTCGGCGGCCTCCGTCGCCGAATTGATTTTGGTCACGCCATTGGCGTGCAGCACGGACGCTGTGGTCAGGATGATGAAGAAGGCGATGCCGTTCGAGAGCAGCATGCCGAGCGTGGTGTCGGCCCTGATGCGCGTCAGCTCGGGATCGCCCGCGCGCGGCGCCTTCGCCAGCGGCTGGCGTTTTTTGTGGTTCATCTCCTCGACCTCCTGGGAGGCCTGCCAGAAGAAGAGATAGGGGCTGATGGTGGTGCCGAGCACGGCGACCACCATCAGGAAATAATCGGCGCTGACATTGGCCTGCGGCCAGACCGCCGCCAGCAGCGCCGTGCTCCAGGGGATGTTCACGGTGAAGGCGGTCGCGACATAGGCGAACAGCGACAGCGTCAGGAATTTCAGCACCGGCGTGTAGCGGCGATAGGGCACGAAGATCTGCAGCAGGGTCGAGGACGCCGCGAAGATCAGCGCGTGCTCGTGGTTCAGCCCGCCGATGACCAGCGAGAGCGCCTCCGCCATCGCGGCGATGTCGGCGGCGATGTTGAACGTGTTCGCGGCAACCAGCATGGCGACCAGCGCCAGCACCAGCCAGCGCGGCACGATCTTCATGACGTTGGCCGCCAGCCCCTTGCCGGTGACCCGGCCGATCCGCGCGCTGACGAGCTGGATCGCGATCATGAACGGCAGGGTGAGAAACACCGTCCAGAGCAGGCCATAGCCGAACTGCGCGCCGGCCTGCGAATAGGTGGCGATGCCCGACGGATCGTCGTCGGCCGCCCCCGTGATCAGACCGGGCCCCAGCCGCTTTAGCACCATCCGGAAGGATTTTGGCGGTGCGGGAAGGATGGGGGCGGTCATGAACGGCGGGGTCTCGCGTCGGCTGGCTTTTTCCCAATTCTCCCGGCTAACTCGGGGCAAGGATCAAAAGTTCCTGCAGGTCAGTCCGGCCCCGCGTTTCGGATTGTCCGCATTTGCAGTTGACACGTCGGGCAAATCACCTGTAAACAGGCATCATCGCAGAAATCGTCGGAGCCCCCGCCGTTCACCGGTCGCGGGCTTTGTTGTTGAGGCGAGGGCGGAGATTGCGGACTAGCGGACGCTGACGAACATTCCCCAGGCGGCCGCGAGACCTGCTCCGGTGAGAACGTAGATCGGATTGTCACAGAACGCGCTGCCATAGGTGCACATGGTGGCGCCGAACGAGCCGATCTCATGATGGCTCGCGGAATAGAACAGGCCCGACAGGCCAAGCAGTGCAGCGGCGACGTAGTACATCGATCTCCTCCTCGATGGATTTCAAACGTCGGGCCGCCGCTCAACGCTTGATCCTTCAGTCACTCGACAAGATTGGAGGCGATAGTGGCGTGAAGAAGTTTCATTCCGCCAAATTCGGTTTCGTGCATTTTAGATAAAGTTTGATAGGTTTGTGATAGGCTTCTGATTAAGCGAAGTTGCACTTGACGCGTCGGGCAAATCACCTCTATAGTGGCATCATCGAAAGAGTTTGCATCAACCCGCGCGGAGCATTCCGCTGCGGGTTTTTTCGTCATGATGCCGCTCACGTCCGACGAGATAGCTCAGAGGGGGAGAGCATCGTTTCGGACACGGCCGACAACAGGATATCGGCGAATAACTTCATCAGGACGGGCTACCGGCTTTATGAGCCGGAGGTGCCTTGGGGGTGGCGCAATACGCTTTACTGGCGAAAATGGCTGAACGGGGTTTAGGGGCCATCATGCTTCCGTGAAGCGGAATGCGCCGCGCAAAGCACGGACGGCAGGCCATCGTTCGCTACGTTGAAACGGCCCGGCAGCTTGACGCTGCCGGGCCGTTTTTGCGTTTTGAGAGACGCCGGCGATCCGCGGCATCATTGCTTTATGATCGCAAGCGGGCAGGGGACTTGCCCGTGCCGTGAGGCGGGCTTTAAGGTTGCTATTCGGCGGGCACAAGCCGATGTAGGGAGCGAGCGCTCATGATCGATCAGCCGCAACTGCCGGAGCGTCCACCGCGCGCCGGGAACGGACCTACGGCACTTGGCGGACTGCTGGTCATCGATTTCACGCGCGTGGTCGCGGGGCCCGCCTGTACGCAGACGCTTGGCGATTTCGGCGCCACCATCATCAAGATCGAGAATCCCGACGGCGGCGACGATACGCGGGCCTATGAGCACGCCGAGATCGGAGGCGAGAGCGCCGCCTTCCTCAGCCTCAATCGCAACAAGCGTGGCATCGCGCTGGATCTTGCGGTGCCGGCCGCGCGCGACGTGGCGCGCGAGCTGATCCGCAAGGCGGACGTGGTCGTCGAGAATTTCTCGGGCGGCGTCATGAAGAAGTTCGGCCTCGATTATGAATCGGTCGCGCCGACCAACCCGCGGCTGGTTTATTGCTCGATCTCTGCCTATGGCCGCACCGGGCCGTTTGCTTCGCGGCCCGGCTTTGATCCTATCACCCAGGCCGAGAGTGGCTTCATGTCGCTGAACGGCTTCCCTGATGGCCCGCCGGTTCGGACTGGTCCGCCGATCGTCGACATGGCGACAGGGATGGCCGCCGGCAACGCTATCCTCCTTGCGCTGCTGGCCCGGGAGAAGCTGGGCCGCGGGCAGCACGTTGAAGTCGCGCTGTTTGATATTGCGATGGCCATGACCGGCTTCTATGGCATGGCTTATCTCATCAACGGCCACAATCCCGGACGATTCGGCAATTCGCCGAGCGGTTCTCCCACCGTCGGAGTCTACGAGGCGTCTGACGGACCGCTCTATATGGCTTGCGCCAATGACAGGCTTTACCGGCGTCTTGTCGTCGAGGTGCTTGATCGACCTGAGCTGATCACCGATCCCCGCTTTGCCACGCGGAAAGCACGCTCCGAAAACAAGGAGAGGCTGCGCGCCGCCATTGCCGAGGTGTTTGCAGGCGATCGCCTCGAGAACTGGATGATGAAGATGAAACAGGCCAATATCCCGGTTGGCTATCTTCGCACTGTCGAGGAAGGCTTCAATGCACCCGAGGCGCGAGAGCGGCAACGGCTGAATAAGATCCCGCACCCCACGGCGGGCTGGGTGCCTAACATCGAATCACCGGTGTCCATGAATCTCACGCCCGCCGTTGAGCCCGTCGCGGCGCCGCTGTTGGGTGAGCACACCAGGGACGTCTTGCGCGAGACGCTTGGCTATGACGAGCGATGGCTCGCCGAGCTTGCGGAGAGCGGAGCCTTCGGAGCCGGCCGGCGACCGGGGGTACCCGTTCCCTGAACCTTGCCTAGGGCCGGAAGCGTTGGCGAATGGAAGGGAGTGACGATGAACATCGAACTCTACGGTTTCTGGCGATCGATCGCGTCCTTTCGCGTGCGGGTGGCGCTGAAGCTCAAGGCTTTGCCGTTCAGGGAAATCCCCATCGACATCATGTCGGGCGAGCAGTTCACGCCTGACTATGATGCCGTGAACACGGAGCGTGTCGTGCCGACTTTGGTGCACGACGGATACCGGGTGTTTCAATCGCTCGCGATCATCGAGTATCTCGACGATGTCAGTCACGGGCCGAGGTTGTTGCCAACCGATCCGGCCGATCGCGCATATGCGCGGTCGCTGGCTCTGGTGACGGTCGCGGACGCCCATCCGCTGGTGACGCCGCGTGTGCGCAATCACCTCGTAAAGGCATTCGGGGCAGATGGTGACGCGGTCACAGGATGGGCCGAGCATTGGGCGCGCGAGGCGTTGGCGACCTATGAGCGGCTCCTGGCAAGACGATCGCCGGCTCCGTTCGCCTTAGGCGCCACGCCCGGGATAGCTGATATCTGCATTGCGGGGCAGGTTGTGGGGGCCCATTTCCTCAAATTGAATATGGCGCCGTTTCCGACCGTGACCCGGCTCGCGGAGCGCTGTTTCGCGTTGCCGGCGTTTGCAATATCTCATCCGTTCGAGCAACCCGGGTACAAAACCGAATCCGGTCGCTGACATTGCATCGTCTTGATTTGGCGGGCTTCCGGCCGCATAACAGTTGCGGAAACGAAGGATACGAATGGTGGCCGGCAATCCCATCTCAGGTGCGGCCCAGCCGGAGGCTGAGACCGGTGAGCGTGCCTATGCCGCGATGATCGCGCGCGCGAGGGCGCTCGTTCCACAATTGCGCCAGCGCGCGGCGCGGACGGAGGAGCTTCGACGCCTTCCGCCCGAGACCGAACAGGACCTTCATGACGCCGGCCTATTCAGGATTCTTCAGCCCAGGCGTTTCGGCGGATCGGAGCTCGATTACGTTGCGCTGATCGATTGTGCCGACCTGTTGGGGCAGGCAGACGCTTCAGTGGCCTGGAATTTTGCCAATCTGGCGAGCCACCATTGGATGCTCGGCATGTTCGAAGAGAAGGCCCAGACTTTGGTCTGGGGCCGCGATGCCAATACCCTGATCGCTTCGTCGTTCATTTTCCCGGCCGGTCGTGCCCGGAAGACCGATGGCGGTTATCGGTTGCACGGAAGCTGGCCATTCTCGTCGGGCGTGGCGTCCTGCGAATGGAACATGCTTGCGAGCGTGGTCTACTCCGATGATGAGGCCGATGGCATCGAATATCGCATCTTCTTGCTTCCCAGGCAGGACTACAAGATCCTCGACACGTGGAACGCGGCGGGACTGCGGGGCACCGGTTCGAGTGACGTGGAAGTCAGGGATGCCTTTGTTCCCGACTACATGACGGTCGCCGTCGGCAATCTGGCCGGAGGTCCGACGCCCGGGAGCGCGGTCAATCCCAATCAGCTCTATGCGCTTCCGGTATTTTCCTTGTTTCCGTACGTTCTGTCCGGCGTCGCGCTCGGAAATGCTCAGGCGTGCCTGGACGACTACGTCGAGGTCGTTCGCCACCGCATATCGACCTACAACCGCGCCAAGCTGAGCGATTTCCAGAGCACGCAGATCAAGATTGCCGATGCCTCGGCGAAGGTCGACGCCGCGCGCTTGATCATGCGCTCTGCCTGTGCGCTTGCCATGGATGATGCGCGGCGTTGCCATGTTCCGAGCATGGCAGCCAAGACCAAGTACCGACGCGACGGCGCATTCTCGGTCAATCTGTGTACCGAGGCGGTGTCGATGCTGTTTGCCGCCAGCGGTGCGCGGGGATTGTTCACGAGCGGCGTCTTGCAGCGGCAATTCCGCGATGCTCATGCCATAAACTCGCACCTTGCGTTCAATTTCGATGCAGCCGGGACCAACTACGGCCGTGTCGCGCTCGGCCTGCCGTCCGAGAACTTGACGCTGTGAGGCCGGCTGATGACTGATTTGCCCAAGCAGCCGCCGGCCGCAGACCCAGCGAACGAACTGGCGAGCGACAACTCGCCGATCGATCCGCGCGATTTTCGCGCTGCCCTTGGCACCTATGCGACGGGGGTGACCATCATTACCGCCGCGGGTCCGGACGGCAAACCCTACGGTCTGACGTGCAATTCATTCGCTTCGGTATCTCTCAATCCGCCGCTCGTGCTCTGGAGTCTCGTGGTCTATTCGTCGAGCCTGACCGTGTTTCAGAATGCCAGCCATTTCGCAGTCAACGTGCTCGGCGCCTCACAGCAGGCACTTGCGAACACGTTCGCAAAATCCTCGGACGACAAGTTCACCGGCGTTGACTGGAGTCCCGGGCTCGGGAATGCGCCGGTGCTTGCCGAAGGTGTTGCCAACTTTCAATGCCGATCGGTCAATCGATATTATGGCGGCGACCACGTGATCTTTCTTGGAGCCGTCGAGGCCTATTCCTACAATCGAAACGAGCCGCTGCTTTTTGCGCGCGGGAGCTACGGGCATTTTTTGGCGGACGATGATCGCCAGAAGCCGTCGTAAGACGGACCGGTTCGGCGTTTCCGCGTTCAAGCCGATTCAGCCTTTCGGTGCGGAGAGCTGGTAGATCTCCAGCGCATCGGCATCCGCCCCGCGGCTCGCGCTGGCAAGTCTGAACAGCTGCCCCGCGAGCGAAGCCATCGGAACGGGCGTCGAGGTGGCGTGGGCGACATCGGCGACGGTGTCGAGATCCTTCAGCATAGTCGCGATGTGGCCGAGCGGCGGGGAATGAATGCCCCGAACCATCCGTGGGACGAAGAGCTGGAGGGGAATGGAATCGGCAAAGCCTCCGGCGAGCGCTTCCGGAAGTCGTCCTGCGTCGATCCCTGCATTCACCGCAAGACGCGTTGCTTCGGCAAGGACGGCCATCGCGCAGCCAACGATCACCTGGTTGCAGAGCTTGGTCGTCTGGCCGGCGCCGATCGGGCCCATGTGTGTGAGTCTGCGCGCCATTGCAAGGACGTACGGCCGCACCCTCTCGACGTCGGCGGGATCTCCGCCAGCCATGACCGCTAGCGTGCCTTCCTCTGCTCCTTTTGTGCCGCCCGAGACCGGCGCGTCAATCCAGCCCGTGCCGTTTGCCGCCTTGAGCCGCGCGGCAATGTCGCGCGCGGCATCCGGATGGATGGATGAGAAGTCGACGACGAGCTTTCCCGCGCCTGGAACCGTGAAAAGTCCTTCAGGGCCGAAGATCACTTCCTCGACTGCCGCGGCATCCGTCAGGCACATGAAAACGACGCTGGCACTGGTCAAAACGTCGCGGGGGCTGGTTGAGCGCTTCGCGCCGGCTTCGACGAGGGCCGCCGCCTTCGCGGCCGAACGGTTCCAAATCGCTACCTCGTAACCAGCCGCGAGCAGTCGCCGGGTCATGGGGGCACCCATCAATCCGAGGCCCAGATAGCCGAGCTTCTCGGCGGTGTGCGGCGTCGCGCCGGGGGATTCGGCCATGGGTCGCTTCCTTCTGAGCAATGCTGGTTGAATGTGGCCCTAGCATACACGGGAGCCGATCGGGAAATCGCGTCGGTGCGCATGGCTTGCCTGACTGTTTGAACCATGAAACATTTGGCTCCTGGTCGGGTTGGGTGGCGCCGGTCGGCGTCGAAGCAGCGGAGCGGCATGATGCGGACGGTTTCAAAGTGGGTCCTGGCATTTGGGACGGTGGCGGCGATCGCCGCGAGCACGGGCTCATCGCGGGCGCAGCAGACGATCCGCGTCGGCTGGACCATTCCGGCTGAGGAATCCAAATATTGGATGATGCGGCGGCCGGCGGAATTTCCCGATCTCGGCAAGACCTATAATATCGAGTGGACGCAATTCCAGGGCACCGCGCCCATGACGCAGGCACTGGCCGCCGGCGCGCTCGACTGCGCCACGCAGGCGCCCTTGTCGCTGTCCAACGGCGTGGTCGGCGGCAATCTCAAGGCCTACATCGTCGCTCAGCACGTGTTCGAGAAGCCGGGCGGATTTTCGGTCTATTGGGCGGTGATGGACGACTCGCCGATCAAGACGATCGCCGATCTCAAGGGCAAGACGGTCGGCATTTCGGTGATCGGCGGTGGCACGCAGGGACCGTTCAACATGCTGCTCAAGCAGAATGGCATCGATCCCGCAAAGGACATCAAGCTCGTCGAGGTCGGCTTTGCGGTCTCCGAAGACGCATTGCGGCAGGGCCGGGTCGACGCCGTCAACATGAACCAGCCATTTGCCGCGCGTGCGGAAGCAAAGGGTGGCACGCGCAAGCTGTTTTCGCTGTCGCAGGCCATGCCGAACATCGTGCATATCCTTGAAGCCTGCCGCGCCGATTTCGTCGACAAGAACCCGGAACTGGTGAAGGCCTATGTGCGCGACATCACCTCCGGCATGAAGAAAGCGCTGGCGAACCGCGAAGAAACGCTGAAGGTGGTATCTGAAGTACTCAAGGCGCCGATCCCGGTTCTCGACACCTACTTGTTGAAGGACAATGATTTCGGGCGAGATCCGGGCGCTGCACCGAACTTCCCGGCGATCCAGAAGATGCTGGATATCTACGCCGAAACCGGAATGCTGCCGAAACTGGATGTCGCGCAGTTCAAGCATCCGACCATCGTTGCGCCATTGCAATAAGCAGCTCGGCGAATAGCCGGAACGATTTGCGGCGTCCCAATATTGGGTGGGACGTCGAATGTAGATGATACCGACATGAACAAGCTGCGCTCCCGGATAACGACTGACGGCCTCGACCGCGCGCCGCATCGCGCATTCATGCGCGCGATGGGGCTGGACGACGCGGCTCTCGCCAAGCCGATGGTCGGCGTCGTCAGCATGAAGGGTGAGCAGACGCCCTGCAACATGACGCATGATTTCCAGGTCGAGGCGGCCAAAGCGGGCATCGAGGAAGCCGGCGGAACACCTCGCGAGTTCACGACGATCTCGGTGTCCGACGGCATCAGCATGAATCACGAGGGAATGAAGTTCTCGCTGTTTTCGCGCGAGCTGATCGCCGACTCCATCGAAGCCGTCGTTCACGGCCTTGCCTACGACGCATTGATCGGCTTCGGCGGCTGCGACAAGACGCTTCCCGGCGTGATGATGGGCATGATCCGCTGCAATGTGCCGTCGATCTTCATCTACGGCGGCAGTGCATTGCCGGGCCGACTGGAAGGACGAACGCTGACCGTCCTCGATTCCTATGAGGCGGTCGGCGGCTTCATGACCGGCGAGATCGATGGTCCAACACTCGAAAAGATCGAGCGAAGCTGCTTGCCGACCATCGGCGCGTGCGCCGGACAATTCACCGCAAACACCATGGCGATGGTTTCGGAGGCGATGGGCCTCACCATCCCCAATTGTTCGATGATTCCCGGTGTCTATCCGGAACGCGCGCAGGTCTCGCGCCGTGCGGGCCGGCTCGTCATGGAAATGCTCGAGCGCGGCGGGCCATTGCCGCGTGATATCGTGACACGGAAGGCGCTGGAAAACGGTGCCGCAATTGTCGCGGCCACCGGTGGCTCGACGAATGCGGCCTTGCACCTGCCGGCAATAGCGAACGAGGCCGGGATTTCCTTCACCATCGATGACGTTGGCGAGGTTTTTGCCCGTACCCCGCTGATTGGAAATCTGCGTCCCGGCGGCAAGTACACCGCCAAGGATGTTTACGATATCGGCGGAGCCGCCGTGGTGATCCGTGAACTCGTTCAGAGCGGGCATATCGATGGAAGCGCCCTGATGATTACCGGTCGTACACTCGCCGAGGACTATGGCAGCGCCAACGCGCCGGATGGCGAAGTAATTTATTCGGCCGGCACACCCATTATGAGCGATGGAGGCGTTGCAGTGCTGAAGGGCAGTCTCTGCCCGGATGGTGCCGTGATCAAGGTTGCTGGACTGAAGAGCCTGTCCTTTGAAGGGCCCGCACGTGTCTTCGAAGACGAAGAGGCATGTGTCGAAGCCGTGCGTAACCGTAACTACACCTCGGGTGAGGTCCTGGTGATCCGCAATGAAGGACCAGTTGGCGGCCCCGGCATGCGCGAGATGCTCGGCGTCACGGCGCTGATCTATGGCCAGGGTATGGGCGAAAAGGTCGCCCTGATCACCGATGGGCGTTTTTCCGGCGCGACACGTGGCATGTGTATCGGCTACGTTTCTCCTGAAGCCTTCATCGGAGGCCCGTTGGCGCTCGTGTGCGACGGCGATAGAATTCGGATCGACGCCGGCGGCCGTCGCATGGACCTTTTGGTCGACGAACAGGAGCTCGCAACGCGCCGGCGCAACTGGAAACCGCGGCCACCGCGCCACCGCGCCGGCGCCCTTGCGAAATATGCGCGTCTGGTTGGGCAGGCTCCGGGCGGAGCGGTCACACACGAAGGACCGGCGGAATGGCCGTGGTTCAAGTGATCGACTCGCGCGCTAGGGCGGCATTCGTCTGGCAAGTTTCTTGCTAAGCTGATGCCAATCGTGAAGGGAATTCAGCAGGTCGTTCGCATACGGATCAGCGTACGCATGAGGCAAGAGACGGCATGAAGGTGTTGCCTTCAAGATCGAGCGAGATGGCGGTTCAAGTGCCGGCACGACAGCCGTCGACCGCCATGATCG